>CAIRDU010000169.1 GCA_903877395.1 uncultured Planctomycetaceae bacterium | reverse complement strand
TGGCTCGCAAAAATGGGTTGATGAGTCCCGCATCCTTCAGGTCATGCAAACGCTTTTCCAGCGCGATGCATTCTGGAAAAAGATCGTCATCAGTCTGGATTACAGTCGGGCGGATGTGCGCCGTGTGGGCCTGAGAAGCGGAACTCGGCACAGACGCCTCGGGTTCACTATCCACAGTGTCAAACATGTGAACGGCCACGCATTCGATCAGATCGCCGCACGTCCGCACGTCCTGCAGCCACTCCTCCCGAAATCGCATCTGGTAGCGGCCCTCAATTCGGTTGACGGCATCCATCAAGGCGGTCGCGCCTACGCCAGCATCGTTCAGCGATGTTCTCGGCGTGATGGCTCCAGTAGACCCGTCTCCCCGAACCCGGGCCAGTTCTTCCAGCACCAGTCGGGTGATAGTAGATCGCAAATGGGCCTTCGGTGCAGAACGATCTACGCTAGAATTCTGGAATGAACCAATGTCTGCAAGTGCGATTCCCAAGAAGTACTCCCTGCAAAGCGTCAGCAGGCTCGTGCAAGCCAACGCACCTCTGAAAAGAATGAGATTGTTACAAAAACGCAGGCAATTCGATGGAATTGGAGTGCCTGTGGGTTGCGATCTTACCATCGGGGTCACCCGATGCGAAGGATTGCTGCAAGAAAGTTTTCCAAAAGAGATAGTCGCTCATGAAATCCGGCGGTTGGAGATTGGCCAGAGTATGCAGGGAATATGCATTATTTCTGGATCCAGACAGTTGATTGCGAAAGTGTATGGGTTTTGGGGAGCCTGCTGGTGGAATCGGTCGCAGTACTCAGGCTGTCGCTGACAACCAGCAGTGCTGGCAGCAGCATCAGTTCCGCCACTGACGCGGCCGCAATCGCAGCGCAGGCAAGCGTTCCAAAGCCTGCCAAAGACGGCACGCTGCTGATCGTGACGGCTGCAAAGCCGACTGCCAAAACAATACTTCCGATCACAATGGCGTTGCCCGTTTCGGCAACTGCCCGCCGCACGGCGCTGGCGATCGATATGCTCTCGTGCCGGTGGCGAGCGATCGCTGACAACACATGAACCGTATCGTCCACGGCGAGCCCAAGGCAGATGTTAAAGACGATCACCGTGGCAGGGTCAAGTGAGCGACCGCTGACGACAACCCACGCCCCAATCACTGCCAGTGGAAACACATTCGGAATGAGGCTGATAGCACCGATCAAAGCAGAACGAAAAACTAGCGAGAGTATCCCGCCAATCACAACAACTTCGAGGAGCAGGCTGGAGCCGAGATCCCGAACGAGTTGGCGTATGTTGCGTGTGGATACGACCGACATGCCTGTGAGTTTGAACTGCCAGTCCGGCTGGGCTGTCTGCAGGGAAGCTAGCCCAGCATCGATGTTGTCATACACTTTTTCAAGCGCCCGCGATCCCATGTCGCTGACCCGTGCTCGCACAATCGCCGTGTGGGACTCGGGATCGACCATGTCGCGAAAAGCATCGGGGGTGAGGTCTCGTATCGCCCGGTCTGAAAGCGTGCCGGCCACTGTGGCAAACGAAAGCGATGACCGTAGGCCGCAGTGATCCAGAACAGCATGCACTTTGGCCAGCGCATTGAGTACGGATGGATCCAGCCAGCCGAGGTCGCTAGGCCACTGCACCACAACATTCATTCCCATTGCGCCGCCGAATTCGCGGTCAACGTGGGCAAGAGCCTGTGATGCCGGTGCTTCTCGTGGCAACGCGTCAGCGATGCGATTGTCGGCATCGATACCCAAGCACGTGATCGCCAGCAGAACCAAGGAGAGGCAGCCAGAGGCAACGATCGGGCGGGCGTGGCGTATCGAAAAGGCGGTCATGAGATTTGCCGCCCGTCCGGCCAATCGCGACGATCTCCCCAGCCGCATGCCTCGACAGAATGGAGTGGAGGCCAAGAGCGGCGTGAGGAGCGTGACGGCTGCAAAGCTGGCGATGGCCCCGGCGGCCGCAGCCATGCCGAACGTCCGCACCGCCTCAATCCGCGCCGCTGCAAGCGACGCAAAGCCGATCGCCGTCACAAGGCTCGTGAGGCCGCAGGCCGCGCCGACGCGTTGCATCGCCCCGGAGGATGCGGCCAGAGGGTTCATGCCACGCCGAACACTGCGACGCATATCTTCAATGAAGTGAATGGAATCGCACGTGCCAACCACCAAGGCCAGCGACGGCACCACGCTGGTGAGGATGTTTACAGGAACTCCCAAGAGCCCGAGAATTCCCATCGCCCAGACAGCACCAACAAATGGCGGCACACAGGCAACCACAGTCGACCGTAGGCTTCGAGCTACAGTCGCTGAGAGCAGGACGGCCATTGCGAGGCCCAGCGAGTTGAAGATGAGCATGTCGCGACGCAGAGCCTGCGATGCCTGATTCCGCAAGGCCGGCAGCCCGGTGAGTTTGAGGTCCAGAGCAGCCGGGCCTGTGCGTGCGACCGCTAGCACGCCCTCGATGTGCCCCAACACCGCGTTGAGGTGGGCTGATGCATCGGCCTGGGCAGCCAGTCGCACCACTAACAACGATGAGGATGTATCGGCAGAGAGCAGGTGTCCGGCAATGAGCGGGTGGTTGGCGGCTCGGGTCTTGGCGGCGGCGAGCGCCTTTTGATCCAGGGCGTTGTGCGTGTGCGGAATGATCGGCAGCAGGCTGCCAGCCGCCCCCTGACGACGGATATCAAAAATTGATCGCACCGAATCCACACCATCGACGTGTGCCAGCGAGTCGCACAACTGCCGGAGTTCCACGAGCGCGGGGCCTTCAAACAGATCGCCAGAGTGTGCCGTCGCGAGGACAATGCATTCGCGGTCGGCATCACCAAAACGCGATGCCACTTCATCAAGGAGTTGAAAGTCGTTGTCGTTGCGCCGAAGCAGGCCCTGCAGGTCGTCGTCCATACGGAGGCGAGACAACCCCACAATCGCTAAGAAAGAAATGCTCACGGCAGCTACGAGGCTTGCGATTCGCCAATGAGCGGTGGCCGTTCGACGGGCGCATTGCCAGCTCAATGTGTTCGCTTGCTCAGCATTGGATCCGCCGGCGAAGGAATCAGGTGGAGTTCGTCCGGATCCACGATCCATGCTCGGCAGTTGCTCGCCCCGCAGCGGCAAGGGATGGCCGCATCGGCGGGCCAGCAATAGTCGATGGAGAGTTCGTCGCCAGGCTCGATACAACGGATTGTCTGCAGCCACAGCAGGTCATCCTGAGTGCCTAGGTCCTCATCAAACCAATAAAAGATTTCACAATTAGGATCACAACTATGATTCACAAAACGGAGGGGTGGGGCCGGTTCCAGCACCTTGCCGCCCTGTAGTTCCATGCAGTAGCTAGAGTCCGCAGGATGCTCGTCCAGCACGGTTCCTTCGATTTGGCCGAGCACGATGCCCGACTTGAGTTTGCGACGGGCAAAAACACCAGTACCGACATGGGTTTGGCCTAGACGCACGAGCCGCAGAAGACGACTGCGTGCTGTTTCGAGAACAGGTGTATGTTGATGGGTCATGCGAAGAACTCTAACGATCACTCAGAGCGGGAGTCAACGATCTGTCCGGGATACCGGTCTTGGGGCTCCTTCTTGTTATGGATGCGGGGTCGCCGTGGCTCTGCTGGTACTCGGGTCGGTGGCCGGGGCTGTCGGTCCAGAGGCAGTTGACGACATATCGCCACCGGCTTCAGCACGCCAGCGGGAGGCAACCCTCAGGATTGCTTGCTTCAATGCCGAAAATTTAGCGGTGCCAGGAGAGGAGACTCGGCTCACTCGGTATCGATTTGAACCGGCCCGTCGGAGGCATTTCGAACGCATCGCGGCGGTTATTGAAACGCTCGCCCCAGACATCATCGTGATGCCCGAGGTGCTTTCATCTGCTGGCGTAGAGGCGCTTGTGCGGTTGCTCCATGAGAAAGGCATACAAGACTTTCAAGGCTATCACATCGACAGCCGGGATCACTTCTCAGGCTTTGATGTGGCGGTGCTCTCACGGATCGAGCCGGACGATATCGATGGTGCGAAAATCCATCTCTATGTACCACAGCGAAAGCAGGCATCCAGAGATCGAAAGCCCGCAGAAGATCTCGGACTCACTGTTGATGATGCCTGGCTTCAGGAATCGTATGCATCAACGGACGATCTCGGCAAAGAGCGAGTCCGCACGGCTGTGCTGCAGCGGCACGCGGTTGTTTATTTTACGGTGCGCGGTCGCAAGATTGGGTTGCTTGGTCTGCACCTCAAGAGCAACCCGTCGGAGAGTGCGAGCAACGCCCAGCGGATGGCTGAAACGAAGATCGCCTGCGAGATTGTGAAGCGCAAGATTATCGCCAACGGCTATCTTCCTGTCGTGCTGGGTGATATCAATGACTACGACCCGGATGTGCCAATGGCCGACTCCGTGCGGATGACACAGACCACAGTCTTGCGCAACCTCAAAAACTACGATGATGCCGCTGTCGGCGACGAGTTGGTGAATGTTGCAAGGTATATCCCTCGCGTGGCCGATCGCTACACTTCCCATTGGGACTTCAACGAAAATGGCGTCGCCGATCGAGATGATGTGTTTACTATGATTGACCACGTGCTGGTGCACCGGGAGCTTGTGTCGACGATCAGCCGCGTTTTTATCTGCCACGCATTTGATCTCGATGTGTCCGACCACTTCCCTGTAGTGGTCGATTTCAACCTCGATTGAAACCTGCGACCATCCAAAGTGGGAGCCTTGGCGAGCGAACTGCCCTTGGCCACGCATCGCTTTTTAAGCGGCGATTTCGGCGCGAACTCGTTCCAGCAGCTTCTTTGTGGCCAGAATGCCTTCGGGCTCAGAGAGCGTCTTGCCTTCGTATTCGATGCCCACCCAGCCTCGATAGCCGGCCCCCACCACCAGCCGAAGCATTCGCTGGTAATCCGTTCGCACCTCGTTGCCGGCCTCGTCGAACTCGTGGCTTTTGGCGCTCACTCCCTTGGCGAACGGCATCAGCTCCTCGCAGCCGCGGTAGCGGTCGTAGTCGTGAAAGTTTCCGAAGTCTGGCAGCGTGCCGCAGTTGGGTTGATTGACCATCTGTATCACGCCGGCCAGCCAGCGTCCATTGCTGGAGAGTCCGCCGTGATTCTCCACGAGTACCGACACGTCCATCTGGCCTGCGTAGTCGGAGAGTCGCGAGAGGCCGTCGGCTGCAAGTTTTTGCTGTTCCTCAAACGAGCCCTTGCTGGCCGCATTGACCTGGATTGAGTGGCAGCCGAGCCTTTTGCCCGCCTCCACCCAAGGGAAATGGTTTTCAATCGCCTTGCTGCGAGCTGCTGCATCCGGGTCGCCGAGATTCCCCAACCCATCGCACATGATGAGCACATTGGTTACGCCCTCGTCGCTGGCTCGCCTGCCGAGTTCCGCGAGATAGACGGCGTCTTTTGCCTTGTCCTTAAAAAACTGGTTCACGTACTCGACGGCATCGATGCCAAACTGCTGCTTTGCCGTTCGAGGAAAGTCGAGATTGTCGAGTTTGCCAGTAAAGAGCGAGTGATGGAGCGACCACTCGGCCAGAGAAATCTTAAAGAGCGGTGCGTCGATGGGCGGCAAGGTGTTTGCATGGGCTACAGCCGCGCGGGCGACTGCGACCGCCGCCACGCCGAGGAAACGCCTCCGTGTGAATGTCTGACCGTTCATGACTGCCTCCCGAGAGAACGACCGGAATGGGGCTTAAAAAAGAAGCCAGTGTGAGCGATTTCACCCGTGACAGCGTTCTTACTCCAAGCGATCGGTTGCCGCCCCCTGAATGTATTCTCGTGGATGGTACCACCAGATCACCGGCACAAGGAGGGCGGTA
>CAIRDU010000168.1 GCA_903877395.1 uncultured Planctomycetaceae bacterium | reverse complement strand
CGTGAGCGTGCCGCCGAGTTGTCTGACCAGTTGCCATACACGCGATTCGAGACCGTGTAATTCAGTGCGTGCCAACAGCGAGCCAGCAGTTTTAAGGAAATGGTTCAGCGTCAGTGCACTGGGATCCGAATCGGCCACCTCGATTTCGATCGCGTCTGGATAGACGATGCTCGTCACGACGACTTCTCGCACGGTCGGAAACTCATGAACACCGTAGGGCTTCGCGGACGACTCCAACGCGTTTGCCAGCAGCATCGTGAAGACACTCCGCACCATTACAGGATCGGCTTGCATGAGATGTTTGTTGGACACATCCAGCGTGACAAGCAATGGGGGCAGCCCTCGCTGGCAGCGTTCTTCGATCAAATCCGCGACTATTGATTCCAGCAGATCGCGAGGCGAGACCATTGCGAGCGACAGGATGCGGGGCGCATCGGGATCGTTGCCAGAACCGTTGCCACCTTCGTTGCCGGAGACGGTGTTACATGGGGAATTCATTGTCTCACACCTCGTGGCTTCCGTGCCGAAAGAAACTTGGACGACCCGAGTCTGGGATCGGGATTATGTGTCGCGGGCGCACTGCGATTGCAGGGCTGCGGGCGTGCCGCAGACCTCATCCATGAGCCAGCGGTTGACATCACACAGAATCGCTTTGGAAAGTTCATTGGCTCCAGGGTAAATGCGCATCGCGAGCATCGCACCAGCCGCATGAAACAGACGCAGGGTCGCATCAGTGTGGCGGGCTGCGAGCGCCGACGCCTTGCGATGGCAGCACAGCAGCATGGGAAGTTGCCGCACTGCGGCGAGTTGCGAAAAAAGCGACTCCGAGAGCGGGAATGGTCCGCCCAGCGAGATGACTCCGGCGAAAGCCCTCGGGTGACGGCAGGCGATGCGAAATGCTTCGGTGCCACCGGCCCCCTGCCCCACCAAGTAGATGCGTTTGGGGTGCACACTGGCGTTATCCTGCATGCGTTCAATTGCCCGCCAGACAGCATCTTCTGGATCGTTGCAGTGGTCGATGCTCGCGTGGCTCTGGTGCAATGGAGGGGTGCCACTGTCTTCTGGAGCCCACATCGCTGGCTCGACAGCCAGAAAATTCCGCAGGCTGACTCGCTTCATCACACGGCCCAGATCGAACCGACGGCCGCAAGGATCCGACAGCCAGACGATGAGTGGATACTCGTAGCCTGGCTCGTACCCCAGAGGCGTAAATACCTGATCGATTCCCAGCGAGGCAGACGTTGCAGAACGATCCAGAATCGCCGGACTGTGATCGGCTTGGGCTTGCATGGCCAAACTCGAAGGCATGCGCATTGAGAGCGTTGAGGCGTGTGGCAAAAGACGATTTCTCATGGGGCACCTCGCGCGGAAGCGGAATACAGAAAGCGCCCGCGCACCAATCAAAAGTGCTTCGGGCACGGGGGTTGTAGCGGAACCCCTCTGCCCCAACAACGTCAGGATTGGCCTCAAAACATCGTTCTTCTCCCTCTTGGAACTCCTCTGAGAGGGATGGGTAAGACAGGCAGACCTCGCTGGTTATGCGGTGAGGCGATTCATCACGCTCACGAGTTCTTTGACCGCTGCGATGCTCTTGTCGAATGCCGCGAGCTCAGCAGGGAGGAGCTTGAGTTGGATAATCCTTTCCACGCCACCACTACCGAGAACGACTGGCACGCCCACAAAGTAACCGCCAACGCCGTACTCCTTGTCGCAATAGGCCGCGCAGGGAACGAGCCTCTTCTTGTCTCGTACGACTGCTTCAACCATCTGCGTGGTGGCCGCAGCAGGGGCATAGTAGGCGCTACCCGTCTTGAGCAAGCTCACGATTTCAGCGCCGCCGTTGCGGGCGCGAGTGACGATGGCTTCGAGCGTGTCAGGGGCGATAAGCTGCGTCACGGGGATGCCGCCGACGCTAGTGCAACTGGGGATTGGCACCATGGTGTCGCCGTGACCGCCGAGCAACATCGCGGAGATGTCTTCCACACTGACGTTCAACTCCAGGGCCAGAAACGCCCGGTAGCGGGCCGTGTCGAGAATGCCGGCTTGGCCAATCACGCGGGCCGGCGGAAACCCGGTGACCTGAAACATCCGCTGCACCATCGCGTCCAGCGGGTTGCTGACAACAATCACCACCGCCTGCGGGCTGGTATCGCGGACATGCAAGGCGACATCGCCGACAATCTTGGCATTGGTGGACAGCAGGTCGTCGCGACTCATACCCGGCTTGCGGGCGATGCCGGCTGTGACGACGACAACATCGCTGTTGGCCGTTGCAGCCCAGTCGGTCGTGCCAGTGATCCGAGCATCGAAGCCCATGATCGGGGAGGCCTGAAAGAGATCCAGCGCCTTGCCGGCTGGCATTCCCTCGGTGGCTGGAATATCCAGCAATACAACATCGCCTAGTTCGGCAGCGGCACACCAGTGAGCTGTGGTGGCACCGACATTTCCGGCACCGATAATCGAAATCTTGGCACGTCGCATTGCGGGGGGTCTTTCGTAACAGGAGGATAAAAAAGGGACAGAAATGAAACGCAGTGTGTTGTCTCTTACTCGCCTGGCAACGTGAACCGTTTGGGAAGTTCGGCCCGCTGCCGCTTTTCCTGCTGTTTGGAATCACGGGTCAATCGCCATGCACCAAAAGCCATCAAGAGGCCGATGACGACGGCGAGCCCCGTGAAAATCCAGCCTAGCACGCTGGTTGTTTCGGCCGTGGATGGATCGGGCACCCAGATCGCCTGCCTGCCGATGATCAGCGGCGTTTCTTGTCGCTCGTTATCCTGAGCGTCTGATCCTTCGATTGTGGGCAATGGATAGCCGTATCGCTTCATAGCGAACCCACTGACCCGCACGCGCTCGTTGATCGACTGGCCAGTGGGTATTCCTTCCGGCAGCGTGCGCACGCAACAGACCAGCGGGTAGCTTTCCTGAAGACGGCCATTGATCTTGATGAGCGATGTTTTCACGAAGATGGAAAGCTCCCAGTAGTGGTCTGCACCAATCTGGCGGCGCCGCAGAGGATCATCGACCTCGATGCGGGTGGCCCGACGGGCCGTGCCGTCGACCGTGACCGGATCTCCGCGGTGCGTGGCGAACCATTTCTGTGCCGGGTCGATCATGGGCACTACATCGCGAGGCGGACCAGCCGCCACCTCGATGCTTTCTTCGGTAGTCCGGCCAACTGCTGCCAAGATCGCGTAAAATGCCTCGGTGTCGCCGGCAACGAGTTTCTGGCCGTCCACGACCGTGTCGAAGAGGCCGTAATTCATGCCGAGTGCTCCCAGCGGCGTGGGCGGATGCCAGGCCACTCGCGTAGCTGCCAGCAGCAAGCTCGGGGGCTGGATCGGCCAGCCGGTCTGGCCAGCGTCGACTGCAATTGCCTTGGCTCCTTCGGCGGTGGGCGGCACGGGCTTGGGAGCGGCAGCCGTAGAAAGCGGGAGGCCGACGACGGAGGCTGGTTCGTCGATCGCTTTCCAGCGAGGCCACGCGATCGGGGCTGTGTCGGTGAGAATATCCACGATGGCCCCGTCGGCTGTGGTCATGCGAACGACATCAATGGATGTGCGTTCGGCAATCTCGGCCTGTGCGGGAGGGAGGGTCTGCGGTGCCACAAACGTGGCGCGGCCCTCCAGAAGCATGAAGCGGTCTGCCACAACGGGCTGCTCTCCAGCCGGCCAGCCGTCAACGGCTCGCTCGGCCCACTCCGCAAACCGATCCGCCGGCGCCAACACGAGCCTTGCTACAACCCGTAAGGCTAACTGCTGCTGGGCTGCAGTCCAGCCAGCGGGCTCTTCCAGCAGTGCCCGAGAAGCGCGATCGATCTTCAACGTTTCCAGATACGTTCGCAACGTGTCTGGCGCCACAAATGGCACCGCAACTCCAACGGCTGGATCCGACTGGTCGCCGCGGGCGGCTTCGAGACATCCGCACGCCAACCCGACCACTGAAAGGACAAGCAAGACAACGGGCAGGAGCCTCCCAGAAAATGCACGCGGGGAATTCATGTGGGCGGTCTTTCGTTCAAGTGAGTGTGGGCAGCTTTCGCATCGGTTTCTTTTTCTAAGGCAGTGAGCTGACGCAAGGCTTCGCCAGGAGAGAAGAGTTCGATATTTGAGAGTGTGGCAGAAAGATCAACCGCAGAGGGAGTGGAGCGAACGCGGGCCGTGCCATTGGCATAACGGATGCCCAAAAGCGTGATCGCCACAAGGAGCCCCATCGTAACCAGTGCATAGCCTCCAATCGAGGTACCCCCGGGGGGCGCCGGTTTGAGCGGTTTCCAGATCGGTTCCAGAGCCATCACCAGCGGGGCGGTGCGGATCGCGTCGGTGGCTTCATAGGCCCATCGCTTAAAAAAGTAGCCGATCACCTCGACGGGCTCATTGATCTTCATGCCGTGCGGCAGGCCGGGCGGGAGCTGTAGGAAATAGACGACAATGGGCGAGGCGGGGCCGTCGTCGGGCTGCATCCACGCCTGCCAATAGCCTGTGATATCGTACTGATTCGCTGGGGCCTCCACTTTCTGGAGTCGGTGGAGCGTGCCGCTGAACCGAACGAGCCTGCCGCGAAAGCTTCGCGGTTGCCCAAATAATTCAGCAAAGCTCACTTCCCGAACGCCTGCCTTGCGAAACGCTGGCATATCGCTCGAACGCAGCGTCTGCCAAATACCAAACCACGCCTCATCGTCGCCCGATCGAAACACCGTGTCGTCGCGAACCTTCGCCAAGCTGCTCAGCGACGCGCCCATCAATTCGGCCTCTGATGCAAACTCCCCCGTGAAT
>CAIRDU010000167.1 GCA_903877395.1 uncultured Planctomycetaceae bacterium | reverse complement strand
ACAAAGTGTATGGAGGACTTTGTCTACGGGCAGCTAAGAGTCGAGGTTACGCTGCTGCAGACCGGGTGATGGGGGCTGCGGCGGCGGTCGATTCAAATCGCACCGACACTCGTTTCGAAACCCCCGACTCCTCCATCGTAACGCCGTAGAGGGTGGTGGCCGTCGCCATCGTCTTTTTTGAATGCGTGACCACAATAAACTGAGTGGACGAGAGAAAGTCACGGAGTACGCTCACGAACCGGTCTACATTAGATTCATCGAGAGCGGCATCGACTTCATCGAGCACACAGAACGGACTTGGCCGCGAACGGAAAATAGCCAGCAGCAGGGCGACGCACGTCATCGTTTTTTCGCCCCCGGAAAGTAACGAGATGCTGCGTGGCTCCTTGCCAGGAGGACGGGCCACGATTTCCACGGTGGTTTCTAGCAAATCCATGTTGGGATCCAGCACGATGTCGGCCTGTCCACCACCAAAAAGGCGCTCGAACAGTTCGCGGAAATGTCCGCGAACTGTTTCGATCGTTTCGCCGAGCAGTCGACGGCTCTCGTCGTCGATGCGGGCAATAAGCTGCTCGATCGCCTCCTTGGCGTTGGTCACATCGGCGAGCTGTAGTTCCAGTGTGTCGAGCCGCTGCGTCAGCGACTCTGCCTCGGCGAGTGCTTCGAGGTTCACCGACGTCATCGAGCCGAGCTTTCGGCGCAGTTCTTCAATCTCACAGTCGAGATCAGTTCGATTTTCTGGAAGAGTTGTCTCTGGAGGAACGGCTTCGGTAGGTGAGGTTGCAGCCGAAAGGGCAGTGGCAGACAGCGAGTCTGTCGTCGCTTCGGGCATTGGGCCGGCTTTCCTGCTAGCCTCAGCATCAATGTCAATATCGTACTCATCGCGGATCCGTTCGATGATGCGTGCCCGGCGATGGCGGGCTTCGCCTGCTTCGAGTTCGTGGGCATGAATCGACTCACCCAGCTTCAGGGCGGCACCTCGGGCTGCTTCAGCGAGGGCGGCGGCGGCTGTTTTTTCTGCCAGCAGACTCATGCGGGTGTTGCCCAGCGCATGCATTTCATCGCTGGAGTGTTCTGCTGCCACCATGGCCTCCGCAAAAGCCGATTCAGCGGCTAGCAGTTCGAATTCGAGCGAATTGAGTTTGACTTCGGCCGCTGCTGTGCGGCTGTTTGCAGTCAGCAGATCGGTTTGGCGAGCATCGATTTCAGCCATTCGTCGGTCTTCGGCGTCTCGGCCGCGAGCAAGCCTTTCGTGGCAGGTAGCTCGATCGATTCGCAGTTTGTTGATCTCTTCGACCACAGTGCCGCGATTGCGATCCAAAGCTGCTAGCGACGCCTGGGTCTGCGACAATTCTCGCCGCGCGTGGTCGATGGTAGCGGTCTGGATTTCAATCGCCCGGCTTGCGGCATCACGAGCATCGATGCGGTCGGCGGCCTGCCGTTCAGCTTGCAGGAAGCCAGCCTCGGCTACTGTGATCGCCTCTTGGGCTACGAGATGCTCGCGGCCGATGCGGTCTAGATCGGCCCGGGAGGATGCGATCGTCTCGGCCTCCTGCATGCGACGGGCCTGCAGCTGGCGAATGCTTTGACGCCCTGCGGCAAGTGAGGCTTGCAGTTCGGTGATCGTGGCACTCGCATCTTCGACGGTGCGGAGGAGTGTATCGTGCCGCTGTGTCACTGCCCGAAGCTCGCTTCGCCTTGCCACCAGGCCAGTGGCACCCGAAGGAGTTCCAATCTCCAGCAGGCCATCAGTGGAAAGGCATTGCCCGGCCCTGGTGATGCAGAGAGAGCCCTGGGGAGCCGCTTGAATGACACGGCGAGCATCTTCGAGCTGCTCGACCACCCAGACGTGTCCGAGCAGTCGTCGGACAAGCGTGCGATGGACCTCGCCGACACGCTCGGTGTACGCGGGATCAGCGTTGCTGCCGCGAGTCTCGCGAGCAAGGCCATCGTCTGGGTCTGGAAAGAGCAGGCGATCGAGCCGGCCGACAATGCCCAAAGGGTTGGTGGCCAAGGCCATGGGTTCGAGTGAATTGGTTGGGTCGAAGGCATCGCGTTCTGGCAGCCCGTCTAAGGATATAAATCCGGTCCGACCTGCCGAGACCAGCACCGACTGTGCGGCCTCTGTATTCGACCACGGGCCAAACCAGCGTAGAACGTCATCCAACGATTCAACGACGAGGTTCTGGCCGATCGTGCCAAGAGCGAGATCAACCAGCGGGGCCCATTCAATTGGGGCAACGATCAGATCGGCCACAAGCCCAATCAGTCCTGGCACGGCACCTGGCTGTCCGCTCGGGTCTTGTGCATAGCTGGCCGCCAACAACCGCTGCGCCGCAGCAGAGAGTCCATCCTGTTGGGCGGTCAATTCCTCCAGCATGCCCTTGCGCTCGCGACACGCCTCCAGCTTGGACTGCCATCCTGCCAGGACATGCCAAGCAGCATCGAGCGTCGATGATTGTTCGCGGTGAGCGACATCAGCCGACTCAAGTTCGTGCGAGGTTTCGGCGAGGCGACGGGCGAGGGAATCGACATTGCCCTCCCGCGTGGCGAGCGATTCGAGCAGCCTAGCGAGCAACTGACGGGCGGCATCGATCTTTTCTCGCCAGAGATCAGCCGTGCGACGGGCTTCTTCGCATCGCATGCCTGCGCGATCCATTTCGGATTCCAGGGCGCGAAACTTTGTTTCGAGTGATTCAACCCGCTCGGCGTGGGCAACAAGACGCTGTTGGATGTCGGCGGAATGCTGGTGGGAGCCCTCGGCGGCCTGCTCGCAGGCCAGCAATTGTTCGTTAATCTGCCGGGATTCGCTATGAAGTAATTCAGCCTGCGTTCTAGCCGCTTCGACGGCAGCCACCGCCTCTCGCTGCCGTCTTTTTGCGGCGTGGGCATCGGCCTTGAGACGCCCGGCGTCGGCTTCCACTTCCGCGTGCTGCAATCGTAGAAGGGAGAGTCTGGCTTCGGCCGCTGCAGCCCGCTGTTTGTCGGTGGAAAAAAGCGACTGGATGGCGTCGAGTTGTGGTGACAGATCCTGCTCGAGTCGCAGCAGTTCGCCAGTCCGATGGGCTGCTTCAACAGAATGTGTTTCGATCGCGTGGGATTCCTGATGCAGCGACGCCAGCGATTCGTCAACGCTTGCAACGGCGGCATCGACCAGGGAAAGGTCTTGCGATGCCGCGGATAGACGTAGGGCGCGCAGCCGGTCTGTCATCTGCCGCCAACGCCGGGCTCGCGAGGCTTGGTGCTTGACCGTCTCCAGTCGGCTCGATACTTCTCCGACTATGTCGGCTAGACGCTGGCGGTTTTGCTCGGAGCGTTCGAGCCGACGCAGTGACTCAGCGCGTCGGATTTTAAATCGCGTGATGCCAGCGGCTTCTTCAAAGACAGCGCGTCGCTCGCGGCCGCTGGCTGCAAGCAAAGCGTCTACTCTTCCTTGTTCAATCACACTATAGGCCTGCGTGGCTGCCCCTGTACCCGAGAAGAGTTCGCGGATGTCGCGCAGTCGCGAGACTTCTCCATTGACGAGGTACTCGTTTTCGCCGCTGCGGTACACCCGTCGTGTGATGTGAACGTCGTCGGATTCCACGGGCAGTTGCCGAGTCGAATTGTCAAAAATGAGCGTTGTTTCTGCTGCGTTGAGTGGCTTTCGCGTGGCTGATCCAGCGAAGATTACATCGGTCATGTCGTGACCGCGGAGGCTGCGAACCGACTGTTCGCCAAGCACCCACTTAATTGCATCGACGACGTTGGATTTTCCAGATCCATTCGGCCCCACAACGACTGTGATGCCTTCTGGAAACTCGAAGCGAGTTCGGTCGGCGAAGCTTTTGAAGCCGAACAGTTCGAGCGCTTTGAGCCTAGTCATGAAATCGGAACCTTGTCACGATGACTCATCCGTGCGAGCGCGTCGGCGGGCGTTGTCGTTATCTGCCGCTGATTCGTTGTCGGGCGGAGTGTCACCGGACGAATTGTCAGAGGGGATGTCACGATCCTGGGCTGCCGCTTCTTCGTGGATGCTCGTGCGACCGTCCATCTCGGTGGCCAGCGCGTCGAAGGCTAGGCGACTGTCGAGACAGCGGCTGGAGCTCGCCTGCTGTACAAACTGTACGGCGTCGGGATAGGTGCCACCAATCTGCACAATCGCCCGCACCACTGCGTCGATGCTGGCTGGCACCTCAAGCTGCTCATCTTGTTCTCCGGCTTTGAAACAACTCACCGTTGCCTGGGATCCCTCTACCACGACGACAATATTCGCTCCAGCTTCAGCCCGTAGACCATCGGCCAGCGGATGGGCCACGCCGAACAGCACGATTTCTGGACGGTGGCTGCGAGTCATGTGCACCAGTGGCGGCCCGGCCACATCCAGCAGGTGCAGCGAGCAGGCGTCGCCGAGGCGTTCTCCTCGCACAAGTGGAGCAGTGTTGTCCATTTTCCAGAGGGCATGAAAAGCACCATATCTAGTTTCAGCGCTCGGGCTGGCAAGTAATCCTTGCAGAGCATCGATGCCGTTGGCATCGTCGAGCATTCCCAAGGCTGCCAACGCCGCAGGCCGTGCGCTTCGGAGGTTGATAGCGGCTTCAGCCAGATGGGTGGCAGCCACCGATTCACCCAAATAGGCCAACGCTTCAGCCGCCGCAAACCGGACTTCAGCATCTTTTGACTCAAGTCCGTTTCTCAAAGTGGGAATCGCCTCTTTTCCAATTGCTTCAAGCCGCAGGGCGGCTGCGGGCGATGTCACTGGATCGGCTAACTGCCTCGTGAGTAATTCAAGCCTTGCGTGGCGTCCACCGGGCGGTTCGATCACAGCCACGCATCGCACAACGCGGATGTAGCGAGCCAGATTGCCGCCATAGCACGGAGGAATTTCCAGATCGATAAAGCGGTCGGTTTTGGGAGTGGCTACGCCTCGCTTTGTACCGCGAATCACAGCGTGAAATCGCCTGTTGATACTGTCGCCGACCCGTTTGGATAGGGCAACGGAACGGTGCTCCGGGGCCAGAATCAATCCAATGGAACGCGATGTCAGCGACACGCCGCCGCCGGGCACTCGGGCGCGTAGCTTTGAGACAGAGTCGAGCGTGCCTGCGGATACCGGATCGACCAAAAGCGGCCCTTCGGTCATGCCGAGTACGTGCCCATCACGCACGCGATTGCCTACCACGGCCATCTCTGAGAGACGTGTTTCCATCAGCCAGCCACTCGCGAGGCTCGTCGTTTCAGTGTCGGATGGCACCTCAACGTAAACATCAAAGCGATCCCCTCGACGTACGCCTGGGGGGAGGTAGCCATGCACCCACACAAGCGCAGTGGCGTTGGATGCCAGCAGTTTATTCGGCTCAATAACCCCGCGGGCCTGCATGTCGGCCATCAGCGACTTTCGCTGCGCATTCGGCGGCGGATCGCTTCCAGTTCCCGGCAGGCCTGTTACCAGAGCCGCGCGTTCGATGCGTTGGGCATTGACGCCCCACGGAGCGGCGTAGTCGCCGACAAGTTTGGTTTCGGCTTCGAGGCTCAGAAGCGCCTCGATTTCGGGGCTCTGGCTTCGAATCGCTGGCCCAGCGCAACCCACCAGCAGCGACGTTGCCGCGAGCAGACTGTGGATGCGACAGATCAGTTGAAGCGATTGATTGGAGAGTCGCATCGGTGGCGAGGATCCCGTGGCAGTCGGAGCGCAGAAAAAAGAGACAAAAATCTAGCCAGAAGAGGTGGGAGGATAGGAGCCTGACGTTGGAGGGTCAAGTCGGTTTGACTGCTTTAAAAATGGGGTAAAAATCTCTTGGCTCACGTTCACTTCCGTGCTACTGTTCGCCCCTTCCAGCGGTTTCAGCATTCCTTCGGAGTCAACGAACGTGGTGATTTCAGAACAAGAACAGCTTCATATTCACGTGCGTTGGATGATCCGCCGGGACATGAACGAAGTGTTGGGCATTGAACAGGCTGCGTTTGAGTTTCCATGGTCGGACGACGACTTCACTCGCTGCCTCCGTCAGCGCAACTGCATCGGCATGGTGGCAGAAGTGGCCGATTCGGTTGTGGCATTCATGATTTATGAACTGCACCGCACGCGGTTACACGTGCTCAACTTTGCCGTGAGGCGATCGCATCGACGTCTAGGCATCGGCACGCAGATGCTGGAGAAGCTCGCCGCGAAGCTGAGCCCCGAACGTCGCAGCCGGATTGTGCTGGAGGTTCGCGAGCGAAATCTGCCAGCGCAGATTTTTTTCCGATCCCTAGGCTACCGCGCGACCTCGGTGCTTAAGGATTTTTATCAAGATACAACGGAAGATGCCTACCTCATGCAATATTCGTTGCAGTTGCAGGCAGCCGAAGAGATGGCACCCCGTCGTTTGGCCGGTTAGCAAGGTGTTCGGTTTATTGTTTGGTCGGCGGCGTTGGATT
>CAIRDU010000166.1 GCA_903877395.1 uncultured Planctomycetaceae bacterium | reverse complement strand
GCATTGAATCGCGCCCCGGTTTGTCGCCGTCTACGGCATCGTCGCCCCGAGCCACTCGGCAAACACCTGCTGCGACACAATCGCCGGCACAGCCGCGTTCATCGGTGATCACCGGCGGAGTGCGCGCAGGTGCGCCAGCCGTTCGCCCAGGCTATGGAGCACCTGGGGCGGGCACTGATCTCAACGCCGGCCGTCTTCCCGGCGGGCTCCCTTCCGCTCAGGGCCGCCCTGCACAAGGACAGGCCAGCCCCAAGCCACTCAACCGTCCCAGCCTTTTTCCGCAGGGGCCAGCCCGTGGGCTCACAGGCGAAAACGACGGACGCTAGCGGTCGATCATGTTGATCATGTCGATCATGTCGACCCCGCTTCCCGCCCGCTTTGAAAAGCCATTCCCAGAACATCGATTGCGATTGCCAAAATGACGCTCCTGCCAAGCCTCTCCATTTTCTGCGCACCCCTCCGCTATGTGCAGGGTGCGGGAGCCACGCGTGCTCTTGGCCGTGAGATGCTCGCCGTCGGACTCCAAGGGCCAGCCTTGTTTATTGCCGGTCCGACAGCCATTGAGCAACTGGCACCAACGTGGGCCGTCGCGATGGAAGAAATTCACTGGACGCATCGAGTGCGAGTGTTTGCCGGAGAATCTAGCCGTCGGGAAATCCAAGCGATTGTGGCAGAGGCTGCGAATCTCAAAGCCCGCGTGATCGTGGGCGCAGGAGGTGGCAAGGTGCTCGATGCTGCCAGAGCGGCTGCAGCGGCAACACAGATCGGTTTTGTGTCGTGCCCAACGATCTGTTCGACCGATGCTCCAACCAGCGCGCTGTCTGTCATCTATGCCGCAGACGGGCCAAACTGTGGCGAGGTGGAAGTGTACGAGATCCACAAGCGTTCGCCCGATCTGGTGCTTGTCGACACACGGGTCATTGCGCAGAGCCCGTCGCGGTTTCTAGCCGCTGGCATCGGTGATGCAATGAGCACATTCTACGAGGCCCGTGCGGTGGTGACTGCCGGAAAGCCGAACATGCGCGGCGGTCTTTCGACTTTGGCGGCATTCGAGTTGTCGCGACTGTGCCGTGATACCGTGCTGGCCCACGGGGAAGCGGCGATGGCCGATTGCTGCAATCACACCGAAAGCAAGTCGCTGGCATTGGTGGTTGAAGCGGCCACGCTGTTATCAGGACTGGGTTTCGAATCGGCTGGTCTGGCAGCGGCCCACGCTGTGCACAACGGCCTCACGTCGGTTCCTTTCACGCACGGCATGCTGCATGGCGAGAAGGTGGCCTTTGGCACCCTTGTGCAACTTATGCTGGAAGCTCAATCCCAAGCAAGCGATCCCGACACACGTGCCAATGCGAATCAGGAAGCCCGGTGTGTGGCCGAGTTCCTGAGGCGAATCGGCCTTCCGATCACGCTGTCCCAACTGCATGTGCCCGACTCCGCCGTTGTGCGTATCGCGGAGCGTTCTGTGGCACCAAACGAAACGATTCACAACATGCCCTTTCCTGTGGATGCGCCGTCGGTTGCTGCCGCGATACGTGCTGCCGATGCCATGGGCCACGAGATTCTTTCACCGCCCCACGCTGACTCCACAATCAACTCTTCCTCGGCAAAAATGGCTCATTGAGGGCCTGCGTTGCGCAGGCATAGAATCAGACGCAGAATACCGGCTTGCGTAGAGGCCGGTTTTCCAAAACAACTTCTGGCCGTGTGCGTGGAACGTCACATTCTCTGGAGACATCATGGATTCGCAGAATCGCTTTGTGTGCCGCTATTTGGTTTACCGCTGCGGGCTTCTTCAATGGTTGATGTGTGGTCTCATTGTGGTTGGGTTGGGAGTGGCTGCGGAGACGTTCTCGCAGTCTGCAGCTCAGGCACAAGAGTCACCGGTCGATGCCCGTGCAGCATTATCGGCGAGTGATGCACGACGCGTGTTTGTGTCAGGCGTTCCCGACACGTTCGATGCTGTGCGGGCAGCGATCGAAAAGGCAAAACATGAGACAGGCCGCGACTACCGAGTGATCGTGGTAGGCAATGCTCCTGGCGCAAAGGGTGACGTCTCAGAGCGAGGGGCCGCGACGCAGATCCTAGACGGTGTGATCGACCGTTGGCGGCAAGAGTCGGCCGGCAACAAAACGCTTGACGGCAAGGTGGCTGGGTTTGATCCGGCCCGCGATGTAACAATCGTGCTGGATGTGAAAGATCGGCAGTTGGCGATGCGGGCACCGTGGGGGTTGGAGGTGTCCAGTGGGCTCAATCCCGAAACCATCGAGCAGGAACTGATTCGGAAAGTGTTTGTGCCGCGAGCGAAAGATGAGCAATACGACGAAGGGCTAGCCGACTTAGTGAGTGCGACAGAAGCGTGGGTAAAAAACAAACTGGACCGAAAACTGGCAAAGGCTCAAGCTGCAAGAGTGTTTCGCACTCGCACACTGCCGACCGCCCTCGCTGCTACTGGCGTCCTTGGAGGGCTGGTGGCATTTTTTCTCCAGCGTGCCCGGCACGATAGGCGGGTGCACCTAGCGGCTTCCAAGTTGGCTGCGTTTAAGAGCGAGGTGGTGGCGCTCAGCGATTTGCTGGATAGCCAGCAGGAGCGACATCGCATGCTGCCACATGCCGACCCGGATTTTCAGACGCCCATGCAGGGACAAACGCGGGCAGCATTCGACAATGTCCAAACGGCTATTCGCCGCTACCGCGAACGGTGGCTGGGCCTGATGGACGTTTGGGAGAAAGCTCAGAGCCGCATCCAGAATGAATGGTTTCTCGGAACGGCAGCCGCTGACGATGCGATTAAACTCCTCGACTCGGCGGAGGCCAGGCCACCTCTTTCGGATGTGGCCGGCGAATGCCGCGGCCCTCTGGATGTGCTCGAAGAGTCGCACGAAACGGCCAGGCGCTTGGCCGACGAGTTAGCTGTCACTCTTGCCAAAACAAACGCACAGCTCGCCACTTTTGTTGAGCGAGGCCGGTCTGGAGCGTCGTTCCAAGGCAGCCTTGCCGGAGTCACCCGCAGCCTTGCGGTGGCCCGTCACGATCTGGAATCCGATCCTGTGAAAGCCAGAGGCCGGCTCGAGGAGGCTCAAGGATCGGCAGCCACAGCGCTTTTGGAAATCGATGCGTTTGAAGCGGCCGACGACCGCCGGCACAAGGCAAGCGACGCGGCAGATGATGCCGAGAAACAAATAGACGGGAAGAGGGCCGAAGGTTGGCTCCTTGCCGAACCAGGCGCCGATCCGTTGGCGAGGATCGTTTCTGTTCGAGAGCACCTGACTCTTGCGACGCAGTTGCTGGATGCCGGCGAAAGAGCTGGAGCCATTGGGCATATCGAGCATGCAGAGCGAAATGTCGCCGAGGCCTTGGCGATGCTGGAGAGTATTGTGGTCGCAAAAACAAAGGTTGAGGAGCTCCTTCCAGGCTGCGTGGCGAGGCTCGAGGCACTTGCCTCGCGTGGTGGTCAGGCGTTGCGCACGCTTGAGCAGATGGCGCAATCCGATGCAAAGAGTGCCTGGTCGGATGTGGCTGAGAATAGTGCGAAGGCAGATGCGGGATTGGTTCGAGTGCAGTCGATGGTTGCCGAGGTGCGGGCTGCTGCAGATCCGTTGAGGCAGCACTTCTTTCGGGCTCTTGCACTTTTGGAGGAAGCATTGCGGCAGGAAGATTGGGTGGATGGCTGCCAAGCGGCCATCATGGAGCGGCGATCGGAGCTGGATGGGCTGCGTGCATCGCTGCCAAACCGATGCCAGACGGTGGCTGCTCGGATTCAATCGCTGGAGGCACGGCTTGAGCGGCAACGCACCGACCGCGTGCGGGCCAACGAGCATTGCCGCGAGGCGGGGCGGCTCGCGGAATTGGCCAAGCAAGGCGCGGGAGTGCAGAGGCCGGATCTTCTTCAGGCCTCGCGGGTACTCGAGGCCGCCGACACAGCCGCCGCGAGAGCTGAGGAACTCGCTACCGATGACGACCGCCTGGCGCTCTCATGCG
>CAIRDU010000165.1 GCA_903877395.1 uncultured Planctomycetaceae bacterium | reverse complement strand
CCCTTCGATGTTTCCGCGAGACGGTATGCAAACCGAATGTCCTCCCGCGACTGGGACCAACCCGAAAGAAGAAAGACGTTCACAGTGATGCCCTCGCGACGGCAGGCCTGCGCCTCGCGGATCGTGGCCCCTTCTGTGCGCGGGTGCGGCGGATAGAGCAGAAAAAGCTGATTGCCCTCGAAGTGCGCAGTCGGGAGGCCATCCGTGATGATGAGCACCTGTTTATTGGGGGTATCTTGTCGCGAAAGCAGTTGTCGCGAGAGTTGCAAAGCGTGCTGGATGTTGGTGAAGTGCGGAGGGATCTGGATCTCCGAGATCTCAGGATCGCTCATGTCGGCCCGTAGCCGCACGACGGAATCAAAGACCGTGACAGGCTTCGGGAGGAGCGTCACGATCTCGCCAAACGTCCGTAGCTTGGCAAACGAAAACATCTCGATGAATTGAAGGTAGTCGCCCGGGTATTCCTTCTGAACAAGCCCCTGTAAGGCCAAGGCCATCCGCTTCACATTCACATACAGCCCGCCGTAGCGCATGGAGCCGCTCATATCGAGCACAACGGTGGTGGCACACTTGGGCGTATTGCGCGTGCGATGCACCTCGATATCGCGATGCTCCATTCGTAGGGGCCCTACAGAGAGGCCAGCCTCGCGGTTGGATGCCTGCCGGAGCATGGCGTTTACTAGCGACCCAGGAATATCCATATGGGCCACTGAGTCGCCAAACTCGTACGGCCGTGTGGGTACCATTTCCACGGCTCCGTCCCCAACGATGTTCACCTGATGCCGCCCAGTCCGGGAAGGGTCCAGCGACGCGAAGATTTGGTTGAGAAGCTTGCCTTGAAACACTCGCATTGCCTTGGGCGTCAACTGATAGCCTCGCTGCGTGCGTTGGAGTCCCTGCTCGGCGGCCATCTGCTCGACGAGATCCTGCACTTGCTGTTTGAGTTTGTCGAGCTCATCGAGTTGCCCTGCTTCGGCAAATCTGCCAAGAGCCTCCATGTCGATCAGGCCGATCTTGGCATTCTTTCGTGCCTCTTCGAGTTGCTTCAGAAGCTTCGAGAGCGTTTCCAGTTCTTCCTTCACCTCGAGAGCCTCTGGCAACGAAAGCTGCTGGCGGCCACTGAACGTCCATGCTGCGGCGAGTTCGTCCACCTGATACACCTCGCCGAGACGATCCACCAGCGTTACCAACTGCCCGCTAAAACGGCTTTGTTCGTTGTCTTGCGCATACCATAGTCGCTCGAGTTGCCGCAGTTGCTCTTCCCGAACGGCTCGCTGAAATGCCTCGCGAGACTTTGCGGGTGGCTGGATCTGCTGGGCGACGTTCTGAAAGGCCTGTCTCGTTTTTTTGCGAATGGAGTCGGTTTCGTACCGTTCGATGATTTTTCGGATCCGCTCTTCCAGCATTTGTTTGAGGGACGCCAAGGATGGCCCCAGCCCCTTGATCTGCTCTGGATCCAGCAGGACCGCATCGGCCAACTGCTCTTCGGTGAGTTCATCGGTGCTGCCGAACTCCAGCAGGTGTTCCATCGCCGGGCTGACGAGATCTGCCAGAGGCATCCGAGGAGGCGGAATGCGCGCAGGATCATATCGCTGGTAGATGTGAACGATGCCGCCGAGTGTTTCACGAGTGGGCATGTGAGCGTCTCAAAAAACGAATTGATTCTTTAGCCAGAGCGATCGCGAGCCAGGCAGCGATCATCTGAACCCACGGGTATCGTAGATCGTGTGGCCGTGCTGCTGGATCCTGGAAATTCGCTCGGTGGCGTACAAACCGGCTAGAATAAACTCGATGCAACTGGCCCGCATCGCTGGGTCGGCCGAGGCATTGACCTCAAAGGCACGTTGCCAGATTGCCGGCACATCGGACACGATCGATTTATATGTTGACGACGGTACCATGTCGCCGACCTCGATCTTCACCCCCTCGGCAAACACCTTGGCGATGTCGTCGAGGCCGTGCTTCTCCACGTATTCTTCAAACACTGTGGCAATTGCCTCTGCAATCACGCTGTCAAGCACTTGCGTCTCGGTCATCTGGTGGCTTCCCATGAGGTCGAGTTCCAACTTGCCGAGGCTCGAGGCGTAGAGGTGCCCCAGATCACTGATCCGCGGCACTGCCGGCTTTTCGCCGAGACGCACGCCTCGCTGCCGAGCGCTGGCCACGAGTGTTTTCAGGTTTGCAATTGAAAATCTCGCGCTCACGCCCGATTGCTGATCGATAAACTTGCTCTTCCGCGCCGACATTGTGACCTGCTCAAGCACTTCCTTCATGAAATACGGAACGGCCACTGGCCACTGGCCGCCACAGTCGATCCCAGCTTCCTGTTCGGCCATCGCAATGCCTAGGTCGCGGTCGGTCTGGTAGTGGGTGTGGATCACCGCGCCGATCCGATCTTTCAACTGTGGGATCACTTTGCCGGATCGGTTGTACGTGGCGGGATTGGCCGAAAAGAGCAGCATCACATCGATGTCAAACTTCACGGGATAGCCCCGGATTTGCACGTCGCGCTCCTCCAGAATATTGAACATGCCCACCTGCACCAGTTCGTCCAGTTCGGGCAGTTCGTTCATCGCAAAAATGCCTCGGTGCAAACGGGGAATGAGGCCAAAGTGCAACGCCTCTTCCGACGCCATGCTCGTGCCCCCGGCCAATTTGGCTGGATCGATTTCGCCAATGATGTCGGCAAACTTTGTGCCTGGAGCCAGTCGTTCGGCATACCGCTCAGCGCGAGGCCACCAAGCGATTGGAATATCAGCCTCGTTTCGCTGAGCAATGAGTTGCTTGCCTGCTCGGCTTATCGGCCGGTAGGGGTCGTCGTGAAATGGAATCGCCGGGTCATCAAGAAAGGGAAGGTATTCGTCGAGAAATCGCACCAGCAAACGCATCAGTCGGCTCTTGGCCTGCCCCTTCTCGCCCAGAAAGAGCATGTCGTGCCCCGCCACCATCGCAATGCTGATCTCGGGAATGACTGTGTTGTCGTATCCAATCACACCAGGAAAGAGTTCGCTGCCGTCGGCGAGCGTGCGCAGAAAATTGTCCCGTACCTCATCTTTCACGCTGCGGCTTTGCCAGCCGCTAGCACGCAGTTGCTGGAGCGTCTGGGGAAGCCGGCCGGCGACCGATGGGCTGTTGGTCATTGGAGTTCTCACGTGGTGGCGTAGGATCGGTGATGATGTGCCGGATTATAGACAGTGGCGTCTTGGCAAGTGGCGACTGGCTCGTTTTTGTCGAAAAATCCAAATGCTCATCGAGCTTTCACCAGCTCTGTCGCTGTGCACGCATGCTCTCCCCGATGGTTTAGCCCCGGTGTACTGTGACGCTGTCCCGTTCTAGAATCCCGAGGCGTCAGCCGAGGTGGAATCCGGATGGCCTCGCATGTGGTGATGTCTAGGTACGCGTGCAACTGCCCGGCTCGTTGCATCGGAGCATCGTTGCCTCTGCTGTGACTCTCGCTGTTACGAGGCAGCCGATGGCTGGATGGCTGGGAGTCGGATCGTAATTGCCGTGCCCTTGCCAAGTCCGCTTTCTACCCGTATCCGGCCTCGATGAGCCTCCACGATTTCACGGCACGCCGACAGGCCGAGGCCACTGCCTCCCTTGCCTGTTTCATCGGGGCCACTTTTCGTTGAAAAATGGGGCTCAAACATTCGCCGCATGACGTCCGGCGTCATGCCGCAGCCGGTGTCGCGCACCGTAAGGTCAACCATGCCTTGCAGCGGATCGTGCGCAAGCCGGAGGATGAGCCGGCCGCCGCTGGGCATCGCCTGCCGCGCGTTGACCATGAGGTTGAGCAACACCTGCTGAAGTTGGCTTGGGT
>CAIRDU010000164.1 GCA_903877395.1 uncultured Planctomycetaceae bacterium | reverse complement strand
GGCACTCCATATTTGTCTGCCTGCCACCAGACCGTCTCGCTTTGCGCCTCCACTCCCTCGCGCGCCGAAAACACAACGACTGCTCCGTCAAGCACTCGCAGGCTACGTTCGACCTCGGCAGTGAAGTCGACGTGGCCGGGCGTGTCGATCAGGTTCACCGTCACGTCCTGCCAGCAAAACGTCACCGCCGCCGAGTAGATCGTAATGCCTCGCTCCTGCTCCTCGGGATCGAAGTCTGTGATCGTTGTGCCGCGGTCCACTTCACCGAGCCTGTGGCTCGTCTTTGTGAAAAAAAGCATTCGCTCGGTGAGCGTAGTCTTGCCGGCATCGATGTGAGCAATGATGCCGATGTTGCGGATGGTGGCGATGGAACGGGTCATCTGTGGCTCTTTGGGCGTGGCTCTGCGGCAAACTCTGTGGATTGAAACCGCCCCTCTGCTCAGGGCTCTGCCGAGGCGGGCCACGATTGTATCGTGTTGGTGGCATCCCGTATTCGGTTCAGTGTCGCAGTTCTTACATCTTTTCCACGACGCCAATGCCGAGCATTTCGAGACCTTTTCGGAGGATTTGTCCGGTGAGATCGCAGAGCACAAGGCGAGTGGCTCGTTCGTCGCCCTCGGCCTTCACCACAGGCAGAGCGTCGTAGAACGTGGAATAGACTCCGGCCAATTCATACAGCCAGGCTGTCAGTACATTAGGGCGGTAGTCGGCCTCGACATCTTCCAGCGTTTCGCCAAAGCGAGTCAGTGTGATCGCCAGTGCCCGCTCTCGCGGATCGGCAAACCGGAGCGGAACCTTCGCCTGTCGCACCAACTCGCGATCGATGCCCGCCTTGGCAAAGATCCCTTCCACTCGGGCGACCGCATACTGCATGTAGGCGGCCGTATTGCCCGTAAGTTGGAGCATCTTGTCGAAACTGAATACGTAGTCCGTCGTGCGGTTCTGCGCAAGATCGGCATACTTAATCGCGCCGATGCCGACCGTTTCGGCAACGTGCTTTCTGCTTGAATCATTCATGCCATCGCCGCCGCGACTCTCCGCGCCGCTGTTGACGACCTGCATCGCTCGATCCACGCCCTCGTCGAGCAAGGCCTCCAAGCCAACGGCGTCGCCAGCCCTAGTCTTGAATGGCCTGCCGTCGTCCCCGAGAACCGTGCCAAAGGCAACATGCACACACTTCACATCGCCATAGCCCCACGCCTTTGCTGTGGCAAAGACCTGCTGGAAGTGTTGGCTTTGTCGGTGATCAACGACGTAGAGAATCCGGTCGGGCTTCCAGTGGTCGATCCGCCATTGAATCGTGGCTAAATCCGTGGTCGCGTAGAGAAACGCTCCGTCAGCCTTACGAATCAAGAGCGGTGCTTCGTAGCCGTCTAAAAACACAGCCGTCGCCCCGCGGCTCTGGGTTGCGAGTCCCTTGCTGGCAAGGGACTCAACCACCCCCTGCAGCATGGGCTGATAAAAACTCTCGCCGAGCGTATGGTCGAACGACACGTGGAGCCGGGCATAAATTCGATCGATCTCCAGCCGGCAGGCTGGCATAAAGCGTTCCCACATCGCGATGTTTTCCGGATCGCCCTGGTGCAACTTCACCGTTTCGGCAAGCACTGCTTCAGCCACGCCTGGATATTTCTCTACGATTGCTGCGGCTTCAGGATACTTTTCCAATTCTTCGGGCTTTGCATCAACCACGACACGCACCAACCGGTAGAGCCGACCGAGTTCACCGGTTGGATCCAGTGCAAATGCCTGCTCGTTGCGCACGTGCTTCCAGCCCCAAAGAATCATGCCGAACTGCGTGCCCCAGTCGCCGAGGTGGTTGTCGGTGATCGTGCGGTGCCCGCGAAAGCTGAGGATTTTTGCTAGGCTGTCGCCGATTACAGTAGAACGGATGTGCCCCACGTGCATTGGTTTGGCGACGTTTGGCGAACTGTAATCGAGCACGATCGTCTGGGGGCCAACCACCGGAGCAACGCCGAGCCGGGGGTCACCGACGGCCTGCTCTACCGCACGAGCGATCGCCTCGTCGCGAACGCGCAGGTTGATAAAGCCCGGGCCGACGGGCTCGCTTGGCTTCTCGAACAGTTCAGAAAATCCGGCCACACAGTCGAGTGTGGCGATCATCTCCATCGCCACGTCCCGCGGTTTGCGGCCGGACCGCTTGGCCAGCGACATCGCCATCGTCGCCGAATAGTCACCAAACTTCGGGTCGGCCGTTTCTCGCACCTGCTCGATCAATGCCGGCATCTCTTCCGGTGCAATCGCTACGGCACCCTCAGCGGAGAGCCGTTCGAGGACCGTCTGGAATATCCGTCGGAGTGCACCCCGAAAACCGAATCGCTGGAGGCCGCCATCCAAAGCGAGCAGAGGGCCGTTGCCATCGGCCGCACCCTCGCGCGGGCCATCCGCTTCTGGCCCACTCATCACTGGGCTGCCTCGAGGTCGGCCGCTGGTATGCGGCGGGCGTCCCCCCAGAGTTGTTCGAGGTCCCAATACTCTCGCGACTCGGCGTCGAAAAGATGAATGACCACATCGCCGTAATCGAGTACGATCCAACGCCCTTCTTCATAGCCTTCGATCCCGCGACGCACGTCGTGCATTTCCTTCTTGAGAACCAGATCGATCTCGTCGGCCATCGCGTGCAACTGCCGCCGGCTGGTGCCTGTGGCCAGAACAAAATAATCGAACAGTTCAGTGAGGCCGTGGAGGTCAAGTACTCGCACGTCGGTGCCGCGAGTTTCTTCGGCCACCCGTGCGGCAGCGACCGCCCTAGGAAGTGCTCGATCCGTCGCCTGCGGCCCGTTGTGAGGAGATTCGATAGAAGGGTTCACGCGGCAAGGATCCTAAAAAGGGCTTGGGACCGATCAGTTGTGGCATCCGAGGGAAACCTCGTTGCAAAACCATTCTATCCAGATTTGAAAGCCTTGCTCAAAGGCCCCCTGCTTTGAGGCGCGGAAAGAGGTCGCAAGCCAATGCGGGCCTTCCTCTTGCAACGACTTTTGCAGTTTCCGAGGCCATCGCAACGGCGCGAGTCAAATCGGATTCCACTTCGGCTGATTCCTCAAAAAGAGGGGTGGAGTCTGGGGTCATGGATCACCTCGCGCAGGCCCGTTCGGCGGCCAGTGCAACTCCCATAAGCACAAGGTCTGGCATGTCCATCGCACCGGGCAACACAGCCCGAACGGCACCTCGCCAGCCGCCTGTCAGAATGACATCGGCATCGCCACCAAGCGCGCTGCGGGCTTCCGCAACCAGTCGGGCAATTGCCCCTTGGATTCCAAAGCCGATGCCGGCGGCGATTGCCTCGTGCGTTGAGCGACCGGGCATTGGCGGCGGGGCCGACTGTTCCAATGCCAACACTTCCGGCAGTTTGCTTGTGCCCTCAGCCAATGCCCTAGCCATCAGTGACGGACCGGGCAGAATCGCGCCCCCCAGAAATTCGCCGTCAGCCGACACCATGTCGACGGTGGCCGCCGTGCCGCAATCCACGATGATCGCACTGCGTCCTGGCGTTTTTACGATGCCTGCGGCCGCCGCCGCTGCCAATCGATCGATGCCCACCTTGTGCGGAAATTCCAACCGAATCAGCAGCGGCAAATCCGCATGGCCAATCCGTCGCTGCCGCAACGGTCGATGGCTTGTCACAGACATTTCGGCAAGAGAGGCTTCCAACTTCGCAGCGGCTGCGTCGTGCACGCTTGCCACAATGACAACAGCCGCCCCAGGCGCCACACTCTTGAGCCATTTCTCAAGCTGGTCATGGCGAAATCCGCGGCTTGTGAGATCGTGACGGCATCCCACTGTCGGCAGACGGCGAGTCAACTGCGATGGATGGGGCGTGGGTTGCTCGGAATCCATCACACCGTGGTCAACCAAGACGGCCAGCTTGATGCGAGTGTTGCCCACATCGGCCAAAAGCACCGTGTCGCCAAGACAGATTGGTGGGCTGCTCATCGCAAAACTCTCGCGTGAAGTGCTTGCCTGCGGGCGTGTCTACGGGAGAACTGGTGTGGTGTGTGGACTCGTCCTGCGAGGAATGTGCTTTTCGGGCATGACATGCCGATCCATTTCCGTCGTCACCGCGGCTAGGAGTGTATTGAGGCCCTGCCCCGTTACAGCACTCACCGCGATCACATTGCGACCAATCTCGGTGGCCAAAAGAGCTCGCACATCCTCCGCGTCCGGCAGTTCGCACTTGCTTACAATGACGATCTCCGGTCGCTCACCCAGAGAGGCATCGTATCGCACGAGTTCTTCACGGATGGCACGGTAGTTGGTCAGAGGATCGGTGCCGTCCATCGGCTGCGGCTCGACAACGTGCACAATGATCCCGGCCCGCTCGACATGCCGCAAAAACTCGTGCCCTAAACCAACCCCAGCATGGGCTCCTTCGATGAGCCCAGGCAGATCGGCCAGCACAAAGCTCCGGTCTCGCGAAACGGCCACGATCCCAAGCATCGGTGTTTTTGTGGTGAAAGCGTAGTCGGCAATCTGCGGACGGGCCTGTGAGAGCCGCGAAAGCAGCGTGCTCTTTCCAGCATTTGGCTTGCCAACGAGCCCCACGTCAGCAATCACCTTGAGTTCCAAAAGCAATCGCCGAACCGATCCTTTTTCGCCTGGAGTTGTTTCGCGGGGCGCCCGGTTGGTTGACGACTTGAAGTGGATGTTGCCCTTGCCCCCTGCCCCGCCCTGCGCCGCAATGACGGAGTCGCCCGCTGTTGCCAAATCCTTAAGCGCAAGCCTTGTCGATTCGTCTCGCACAATCGTGCCTGGAGGCACCAACAACACAAGATCTTCGGCCGAACGCCCTTGGCAGTTGCACGGACCACCAGACTGCCCGTGTTCGGCACGCCACTGCATGCGATGCGATAGGGCGGCGAGTGAATCGACGCCCGAGGCAGCACGAATAATCACGCTGCCGCCGTCGCCGCCGTCGCCGCCGTCAGGTCCACCTCGCGGAATATATTTCTCGCGACGAAAGCTGGCGCTGCCACGGCCACCATTACCGGCAGCCGCTTCGATATGGACACTGTCGACGAACACGAAAAAAGCCTACTGCCGATCTGCACTTGCCAGCACTCATAAACGGCCTCTATTCACCCTGCTCTCTTTTCACGAGAACACAATGCTATAGACGCATCACGCAAGTACGTTGATGCGACGGCCTTCGCGATCAAAGCCCACAACGCCGTCAACGAGGGCGAAGAGCGTGTAGTCGGTACCCATGCCCACGTTCTTGCCGGGGTGAAACTTTGTCCCCACCTGCCGCACGAGGATGTTACCGGCAAAGACCGCTTCGCCACCAAATTTTTTCACGCCCCGCCGCTGGGCATTGGAGTCGCGACCGTTGCGGCTGGATCCCTGACCTTTTTTATGTGCCATCACTCTGCTCCTAAGGGCGTTTTCTGGGGGCGTCTCTCTGCTCAGCACCACGGGCTGTCAGAATCCTCGATTCAAACATCCACAATCAAATGCGTATCGAAATCAAGGCTCGCCAGCACTGTTTTCGTAACGGAAAACCCAAGCGTGGTCAATGCCCTCGTGCACGGCGGTAGCCGCAGCGTAGAGGACCGGCCCCTGGGGCCCAAAGAGCCCCTGCAGCAGCAAGGCTCGCTTGGCCTGGTCTGGCTCTGCGGCCACCTCCACCCGGACGGCGTCAAACGCAGCCCTAGGACCCCCTGTCTCCACATTCTTACGATCCAACTGAAGACCGTTCAGCACGACCAACGTGCGTGCAGTCGCGATTTCCTTGGCAAGAGACTCCAACCGATGGGCAGCCGGCCCAAACACGGCATCAGCCACCGCCTGCCGAGAATCTGCCTGCGGAACCCCCTTCCTGCCAATCGCATCCAGCGAGTGAATCACGCTAGCCAGTGCATGAAGTGGACGCGATGCAAGATCCGCTGGTGTTACACCTATGCGTTTGAGCGACGCGGCCCGCAAGACCTCTTGATTGGAATCCAGAGGCGCAGCAAGCCCTCGGGAAAGTTCTTCTAGCCATTGGATGCCTAGATCACCCAGAAGATTCCGCACAGCTGGCCCCCTGGTCGCAGGATTCTTCATCGCGGCGAGCCGCTTCACCACTTTTTCCAAAGGTAGAAGGCTCGACAAGACAGTTCGGTCAATCTCGCCGTCTGCCCCGGCCGTGATGACCGGCTCCAGCCTCGTCGCGACGACCGGTTCCAGCAGATCTCGCCACGAGAGTCCGAGCTGGTCGAGGCCATCGGCAGGCATTGAGATCGGAAGAGCGTCGTGTAGGGAAAGAGTGT
>CAIRDU010000163.1 GCA_903877395.1 uncultured Planctomycetaceae bacterium | reverse complement strand
GCACGTGCTGTCAGCGCAGAAAGCGGTTGGGTTCGAGAAAAAGGCCCCGGCGCACGCCAAGCCCCACCCCATCATTCGAACGGGTGGCCGCATGATTTGCATGACGTGCACGAATTGCATGGATCGGGCCTTCTGGAGACGTGCCTTTTGCAGGCGTATGCTGCGGATCAAGGCTTCAACAGTAGCACAACGAGCACCCCCACCCCAAGGCCGAACGATCCCCGTTTCGAGCCTGTTTGGCAGTACGGAACGAGTGTTTTGTGCCCGGATATGCTGGCAGTCATTCCGACGATCGTAGTCGCGACCATGCCGGCCTATCTGCGAGCTAGGGTGGGTCAGCGTCTCTGGCTGACATCCACTTCGACCGCATCGACCAATAGTTTTCCGGTGCCCCCCAGCAACCCGACGCCGATGGTGGCCATGCGAGCCTGCAGTGGCACAGCCATGCGGCCCGTTTCGTGCTTCCAGTCGCTAGTATCCAGCCATGGCCCCAGCGAGCCCTGGCCGACAGGAACCCTGTTTGCATCGCAGAAGTTGACGATGAGTCGCGGTTGCTGCTCGGCCACAACCCCTCGGCAGGCATCCTCCGAGCGAACCCACACGCGGGCTTCCAACTCGCTGACCTGCCTGCCGTCTACGCCAAACGCTTGCAGCGACTGGCACGCGTGGCCAGGCACGCTATTGGTGAACGATAAACAGTGGCCATCCGGGCCGCTTTGGCCGGCCAGGTCGCAGGGCACAACGTTGCACGAACGCACGTAATACCATCCGGCCGGCTGTCCATCTGCGATGTGTTCGAAGTCGCCGTTCACAAGGCTGGTGATCGCGGCGACAGGCTCTGCCGATCGCTGTCCCTCAGCGGTGCCGGTCATGGGAACAAAAAATGTCGGTTCCCTGGATTCAACCACCAACTTTCCATCGACTTTTTTCATCACGTGCAGCATCTGCTGAAACCGCTCGCCCAGAGGCACAATCAGCCTGCCGCCCTCCCGCAACTGCTCGACGAGCGGTTGCGGAACCTGCTCGGCGTTGCACGTCACGATGATCTTGTCAAATGGCGAGTGCTCGGGCCAGCCGGCATAGCCATCGCCAATCTTCGCATGGACGTTTTTATATCCGAGTACTTCAAGCGTCGCCTTCGCCCGCCGGCCCAGTGGCTCCACGATTTCGATCGTGTAAACGTCGCGCACCAAACTACTGAGCACGGCGGCCTGATAGCCGCTGCCTGTGCCAACTTCGAGCACGCTGTCTGCGGGCGTGGGGTCGAGCCGTTCGGTCATTGATGCGACGATAAACGGCGGCGAAATCGTTTGCTGCTCACCAATCGGCAGAGCCATGTCAAAGTAGGCGTACTTTTGTTGATCGTTTGGGATAAATTCGTGACGTGGAGTGGCCCACATGGCGTGAACAACCCGCTGGTTTACGATGCCAGCTTTCACGATATCTTCATCAATCATTACCTTACGCTGCACGAGCCACTCCTTCGGGCTCTGGGCATTGACTGCATGCATCCCGAGCACCCAAGCAGATACGGCCACCAGTCGCCCCACACGCCACGCATGGCCGAACGCATTTTCCCGTGGCGTGCGGATGATAATCGCGAGTATTTGCACAGGGGCCTCTGAATGGTGCGCAGGCATGAAAAATACACGCAGATAAAGGATACGAGTTGGAGTGGCAGGCAGGCAGACAGGCCAGCGGCGACTTTTTCAACGCCCGATTCGTTCGAGCCCAATCGATGCTGCCAGCATTTTAAGGCTTGCGAGCGTCAACACGCAGGCCATCAGGATCCGGAGCGTGCGGCCTGGAAGCCGGAATGCGCCGAGGTGAGATCCCACCAATCCGCCCACGACGGCTGCGACGATGACTGCCGGACTGACCGGCGGCATGGCTCGTCCTGCCAGCAGGCCACCGGCGAGCCCGCCGAGTGAATTAACAAGAATAAAAGGTGCAGTGACCGCGGCCACCGTCTTGATAGGTGCCACATCCAACGCGAGTAAGACGGGCGTCAGGAACACGCCACCTCCCACGCCGGTGAGTCCAGACAGCAAACCGATCGCTCCACCGACGCACGCATTGGCCATCGGCACTCTGCGTTGCGTTGCTGTCAGCGGCGCCACAATCTCCGTCAAGGAGCGGCCATTGTGCGGTGGGGCTACGACCGGCACGCGATCGGCGGGAGTGTGCCAGAAGACCCTCGCAGCAGATACAAGCAACACGCTGCCGAGCACCGCTTCCAAAACCGTGCTGGGCATATCGAGCATGCCACCGAGGATCGCGCATGGCACGCTGGCGAGCACCAACGGCACAAAGAGCCCGGCCGAAAAGTGTCCTGCCCTCGCAAATTGCACGGTGCCAATCGTGGCTACAATTCCATTGAGCACCAGCGCCGTTGGCCGAATGACTCTCGGATCAAGGCCACAGATCGACATCGCTGCGATGTAGCCGGTCGCACCGGCATGCCCTACCGAGGCATACAGAATCGCAACCAGCGCAACGGTGATCGCCAGTGCCGCTGTCATGCTGTCTGCACGGCATGCTTTTGGAGCAGTTCCAAGGAGACGATGCTGAGCGTTTTCTTATGCGTTGCCTGGAGGAACACAGGCGGAGCGTGGCCCGCCTCAACTGCCTCCAACCATCGAGCCGCACACAGGCACCAGCTGTCTCCCTCGACCAACCCAGCAAAATCCCACTCGGGATGTGGCGTCACGAGGTCGTTGCCGACGGCCACTGTGAAGGAGAGAAAATCTTTTGTCATCAGGCAGCAGACGGTGTGCATGCCGACATCTCCCGGCCCGGAGCGGCAGCAGCCGTCGCGAAAAAAACCAGTAAGGGGATCGGTAGAGCATGAGGCGAGCGCTCCACCGAGCACGTTCTGCTCTGCTTGCTTGCCACGGGGCGGAGCTTCGGGGCGGTCGAAAGCAATCATGGCGATCCATGGCACGAGGGCCAATCTCCTGGTGGATTTGAGTATGATGCTTTTGTGCGACCACAGACAGAGCCTTCTTCTATTTCCGTGAGACACGGGTGTTTTCCTCACGAGACTCACGAGACTCATGGCAGCCGATACCACACCAGACCACCCCGTTTTTCGCGCACCGGCCCCTCGGGTGTTGCCGCTCCACGAGTTGATTGCGGTGGGCGCGCTGCTTGCGATCGGCCTCTGGGCTGCGATCGAGGTGCTGGGAGGTGGCGGCATTCGGCTGCCGCTGGGACCGTTGGATCTGGAGCAGGTCTTTCCGGGCCGCGGCCTCACGCTGGCGAATCTGCCACTGGTTGTCATGCTCTTAGCGGGCGGCGTGCCGCTGGTGTGGGATTTGCTTCGCAAACTGCTGGCCGGAACGTCTGGCTCCGATTTGCTTGCAGGAGTTTCAATCGTCACGAGCATTCTGCTTGGAGAATATCTGGCCGGAGTGCTTGTGGTGCTCATGCTCTCCGGGGGGGCGGCGCTTGAGTCGCGTGCCGTGAGCCGGGCTGGGGATGTGCTCAATGCGCTGGCGAAGCGGATGCCAACGCTCGCCCATCGCAAGACGGCCTCCGGCCTCACCGACATTGCCTTGTCGAGCGTGGCCATCGGCGACGTGATCATCGTCCTGCCGCACGAGACTTGCCCGGTCGATGGGCAGGTGGTATCGGGGCGAGGCACGATGGACGAAAGCTATCTCACGGGCGAACCCTATCGGATGTCAAAGGCTCCCGGCTCGCACGTGCTTTCTGGAGCGATTAACGGGCAAGCGGCAATGGAGATTCGTACCGAACGAGTCGTAGGCGACAGCCGTTATGCCAAGATCATGGACGTGCTCAAGTCGAGCGAGGAGCGTAGGCCGCAACTGCGTCGCATGGCCGACTCGCTGGGTGCTCTCTACACGCCCGTGGCGATCGCCATTGCAGCCGCCGCCTGGTTTGTGAGCAGTAGCCCAACCCGATTTCTCGCTGTGCTGGTTGTCGCCACGCCCTGCCCGCTTTTAATTGCGATTCCGGTAGCGATCATCGGGGCCGTGTCGTTGGCCGCCAAACGCGGCATTGTGATCCGCGATCCGGCAATCCTCGAACGCCTCGACACGTGCCGCACGGCTATCTTCGACAAAACGGGCACGCTCACCTACGGCACCCCCCACCTCACCGAGATCATTACGGTGGGCAGCCTGAAACGCCAGAATATTCTCGCGATTGCTGCCAGCCTAGAAACGTATTCCAAGCATCCGTTGGCAACAGCTGTTGTACAGGCTGCGGCGGCAGAGTCGCTGAAATTGCTGGACGTTGAAGAATTGGCGGAGAAGCCGGGGCAGGGGCTGACGGGCCGCGTTCAAAAAGGAACCGGCCACTCGGAGGCTCGCGATGTTCACGGAGACGGCTCTCAGATTCATCGTGTGGCTATTACAAGCCGTCAGAAACTGATGCATCTGGATCCACAGGGAGTCGCCGCTCTTCCCTCAGCAGCGGGCGGGCTTGAATGCGTGGTTGTGGTGGATGGCCGCACTGAAGCGCTCTTGCGATTTCGCGATTCGCCGCGTGCCGATGGCATCACGTTTATCAGGCACCTGAGCCCATCGCACGGACTCTCGCGAGTGATGCTGGTGTCGGGTGATCGTGCCAGCGAGGTGCAGTGGCTGGCCGATGTTGTCGGCATCAAGGAGGTTCATGCTGGCATCTCGCCAGAGGGCAAGCTCAAGCTTGTGGAAGAGGCGACCGCGCAGGCACCGACCATATTTGTGGGAGACGGTATCAACGATGCCCCGGCATTGGCCGCGGCTACCGTGGGCATCGCCATGGGCACAGCCAGCGATGTTACGAGCGAAGCCGCCGGTGCCGTTGTGATGGATTCGGCCCTCGAGCGAGTGGATGAGTTATTTCATATTGGTCGTCGATTGCGAACCGTCGCTCTTCAAAGTGCCGTGGGGGGGATGGCCGCAAGTCTCATCGGCATGGCTTTTGCCGCGGCGGGCTATCTATCACCGACTGTCGGGGCGTTGGTGCAGGAGGCGATCGACGTAGTCGCGGTGCTCAATGCGCTGCGGGTTGCGTGGAACCCCGGTTCGCTCTCCGACTATCACGACGATCCAACTGGCCCTCCGTCGGTTTCTCCCCGTCCGCCCGGTGCCTGAGAAGCCCGAGACGCAAGCCGAAGGGAAACTGCATGGCGACCTAGCAGAATCAAGAATCGCGATCTTTCCAAGTCCCGTAGTAGACTCTTGTGACACCGGTTTTCTTTCCTGCCACCTTTCCTGCCATGCCCCCGATGAACCAGCCATTCAATCATCAGCAGGTGTCGCCCAGATCAGTTGGCGACACGTGGACCCGCTTTTGGTTTGAGCCAGCCGATGCACTGCCGCTGGCATTCATTCGCGTGTTGGCTGGGATCATGGCGATTGCGCTATGGGCAAGCTATGCGTTTGATCTGGAAGCGTGGTTTGGGCCGCAGGGCATTGTGTCGGCCGAGTTAATCGGTCAGTGGCGTTCACCGTGGGGGCTGTCGCTCTTTGATGCCGCCACGACTCGGGCATCCCTCTGGGCGGTCTATGCAGCAGGGGGTGCGGTACTCGTGCTGCTGACTATCGGGGCAGGCACGGCCGTTACGACTGTTCTCGGGGCTGTGTTTTTTACATCCCTGTTGCAACGTGGGCCGATGCTCGTGGGGCCAGCCGATGATGTGACTGCGGTGCTTCTGTGGTGCGTGGCCATCGGACGCTCAGGCGACGCGATTTCTGTTGATCGGCTGTTGGCCGCACGCCTTGGCTGGCTACCGCCGCGGCCCTCTTCCCGCACGGCGATCGCGATGTCGCTCCTGAAGGTGCATGCTTCGGTCATCGCTGCAGCCGCAGTGCTGGCGCAGCTCAAGGGGGATGTGTGGTGGGATGGTTCGGCCGCATGGTGGCTGGCCGCGAGAAGCGATTCGCGGTTGGTCGATCTCACCGGCCTGCTGGCCCAATCGGAATACTTGATGAATCTCCTCACGCACGCGATCACGCTGTTTGAGATCGTGTTTGCAATCGGCCTGTGGTGTGCACCGACACAACGAATCGTGGCGTTGGCTGGCCTTGTAGCTTGGCCGCTTATCGGCGGGCTCGCTGGCGAACCGCTGTGGGGATTGACCATGGCCATTTTGTCGCTGGCATGCGTGCCATTGGCATCCAAACGCCCGTTTCAATTGCGAACCATCTTTCGGGACAGCCAGTCAGTTTAGGCACGGCCTGCGAGCAACTCGGCAAACTGTTTTTCGTCGATGACAGGCACCCCCAGTTTGCGTGCCTTGTCGAGCTTGCTGCCAGCCTCCTCGCCAGCCACCACAAAATCGGTGTTTTTGGAAACGCTGGAGGACGCGCGGCCGCCTGCCTCGTGGATGGCTGCCACAGCCTCAGGCCGCGAGAAACCAACGAGGCTGCCTGTCACAACGAGGGTTTTGCCCGCCAGCGGACCGGCCGCAAGAGACCGCCCGGTTGCGACTGCGTCCATCTGCACGCCGCAGGCCTGCAAGGCCACCACCACCTCTTTTCCATAGTCGCTCGCGAGCCAGTCGTGCACTCCGGCCGCGATGATTGGGCCAATCTCCTCGACAGCAGACAGCGCATCGGCGGACGCACTTTGCAAACAATCGATCGAACTGAAGTGACTGGTAAGCAGCGTTGCCACTCGCGGCCCCACGTGGCGAATGCCCAGAGCGTTGAGCAGTCGGGTCAGTCCGCGCGTGCGGCTTTTTGCGATTGCTTCCACCAGATGCTTAGCCGATGTCTCTCCCATCCGCTCCAGCGGTACGAGATCCTCAACCGAGAGCTTGTAGAGGTCGGCGTAGTCTCGCACCAAGCCAGTGGCTACGAGTTGCTCCACGAGTTTGTCGCCGAGCCCCTCAATATCCATCGCTCCACGCGAGGCAAAAAATTTCAGCCGCTCCCGCGTGCGCGCCGGGCAGTGGATGTTTGGACAACGGATAAAAACCCCATCCGGATCCCGTACGAGAGTGGCCTTGCACTCGGGGCACTGGGTCGGAGGCATCCACGCTTCCAGAGCAAGTGTGCGAAGATGCTTTTCGACTCGCACAACATGCGGAATGACCTTGCCAGCCTTCTCGACCACAAGTACGTCTCCCACTCGCACATCTTTGCGGGCCACCTCGTCGGCATTGTGCAGGCTGGCCCGTCGCACAATCGTGCCAGCCAGTTCCACTGGCTCCAAATCCGCCACGGGAGTGATGGTGCCGCCGCGGCCCACCTGCACGCGAATGCCCGCCAGCGTGGTGGTGGCCTCAAACTTTTCAAACTTCCAGGCGATTGCCCAGCGAGGGCATTTGGCTGTGGCCCCGAGTTGCTGTTGTTGCTCGAAGCTATCCACCTTCACCACAAAGCCGTCCACCTCAAAGTCGAGCGAGTGCAGTTCCCCAATCAATTCTGTACCACGTTCGATGAGCGCATCGAGCGTGGGAAAGAGATGTGTCTGCGGGGCCACAGGGAGTCCGGCACGCTGGGCCCACTCGAAGAGTTGCGATTGCGTGTGTGCGCCCAAGCCGGTCGACTCTCCGACACCGTGACAAAAAAACCGCAGCGGCCGCTCTGTGCACTGCCTCGGATCGAGCAGGCGAATGCTGCCGGAGGTGACGTTGCGAGTGTTGGCAAACGGGTCATTGCCCAGCCTGGCCTGCCGTTGGTTCAGCATGACCAAGTCAGAATTCGTCATGTAGATCTCGCCGCGAACTTCGATTGACGTCGGCGGCGATTCCACGGCCAGTCGCAGCGGTACGTCGTGAATCGTCCGGACGTTGTGCGTGATGTCGTCACCAACTTCGCCGTTCCCACGAGTGGCTCCGCGCACGAGCAATCCATCTTCGTACGTCAGCGACACAGCCACGCCGTCGATCTTCAGTTCGAGCAACCACTCAATGCGGCCACCGTCCAACAGTTTTTCAACCCGCCTGCCCCAGGTGGTGAGATCGGCAACGCTGTAGGTGTTTTCAATCGAGAGCATCGGTTGGCGATGCTGCACGGAGATCAGTGATGGTATCGGCTCGCCGCCCACCCGTTGCGTGGGGCTGTCGGACGTAATCAGATCGGGATGCGTCTTTTCGAGTAGTCCCAACTGATTCAGCAGTTGGTCGTAGTCGCGGTCGCTGATCTCTGGTTGCGACTCGGCATAGTATTGGCGGTCGTGGTGCCTGATCTGCTCTCTCAGGCGTTGGATCTGTTCGGCTGCCGATGGGCTCACGGCTGGTCTACCTTTGAATCGACGGCGGATAATTGACGCTCGCGGCGGATCCGCAGGCCGTCAGCATGGTCAACGGCCACGGCTCCGACGGTGGCAATGGCCAGCACAACAAGCTGTCCGACGAGGAGCGAGGTGCCGTAATCATCCATCAGTTGTTCGAGGGCGTGAGGGACGGCAGCAGTCGCACTTTCAGGCCGAATGCCACGCAGCACAAACAGGCAGTAGCTCGAGGCTGTGATCGTGAATAAAAAGCCGACGAGGCCCAGCACGGCGTTAAAAGGGTTGATCCGGGAGCGAGGCATGGCAGGTGGCAGCTACGAAAGGAGAACGAGAAAAAGTTTCTAGACACGGCAGAGCTTTGCGACCAGCATCGACTCAAAACAAGTATAGCTGGTCGAACTGTCTCTCGGGTCAGGCTGCTGCAGCAGCACGCGCTATGATAACGCCGGCCGCGGCCACAACGCGATCCACGTCGATCCCTGCCATGGAATGCATGTCGGTCTTGCGATTTTTCCACTCGGGCCGCAGTGAGGCCGGAGGCTCAATTAGTTGGTGCATTGTGCCATACGGGCCATTGCGAACTGCGGGGACTGGTCCGAAGAGTCCTACGCAAGGCGTGCCAACGGCGGCAGCGAGGTGCAAAGGGCCTGTGTCGCTTGAGATACACAGTTGCGAAAGGCGGCAGAGTTCGCCCAGATCTTGGAGGCTGGTTTTGGGCGCCAGGATGGCGGCCTGGCCGGCGGTTACTGCGATCTGTTCGGCTGCGGTGCGTTCGTCGGGGCCTCCCCAGACAACGACCGATTGCAATCCATGCTGCCGATGGATTGCGCGGGCCACTGCGGCAAACCGTTCGGCTGGCCAGAGCTTCGACGGCCAGCCAGCGCCGGGATT
>CAIRDU010000162.1 GCA_903877395.1 uncultured Planctomycetaceae bacterium | reverse complement strand
CGATCTCGATGATCATTTTCGGCGTGGAATGCTCTGTGCGGGGCTGTCGCTTGGAATGTGGCTGTGTGCTCCATGCTGTCTGAGCGCACCGCCGCCGCAGGCCGAGCGACTGGAAGCTGAGCGGTACGCTGCCGCCCGGGAAAAAATGGTCCAAGACGACATTGCCGGCGGTGGCGTGAGCGATGCCCGCGTGATTCAGAGCATGCGATCGGTGCCGCGGCATGAATTTGTGCCAGGTCCGCAGCGGGCATCGGCCTACTTTGATATGTCTCTGCCGATCGGTGAGGCGCAGACGATCTCAGGGGCATTTGTCGTGGCCTATATGACAGAGAAACTGGAACCAAAGCCCACCGATCGTGTGTTGGAAATCGGTACGGGAAGCGGCTATCAAGCTGCCGTGCTCGCATCGCTGGTGCAGACGGTCTACTCGATTGAAATCAATAAAACTTTGGGAACCAAGGTGGCTCGCACGCTGGCCAGGCTGGGCTACCGCAATGTCATCACAAAAATCGGTGATGGTTTCCTCGGCTGGCCCGAGTACGCACCGTTCGACAAGATCATTGTCACCTGCTCGCCGGAGGAGATCCCCAAGCCCTTGATCGAGCAGCTTGCAGAAGGGGGACGCATGATCATTCCTGTGGGTGAGCGATACGAGCAAACCCTTATGCTGCTCAGCAAGCGAGATGGTGTGATGGTGCAGGAGTCACTCGTGCCTAGTTTGTTTGTACCGATGACGGGTGCCGCCGAAGAGGCGAGAAAAGTTCAGCCCGATGGCACGCGGCCCGCCTTGGAAAACGGCGGCTTTGAAGATTTGCTGCCACCGCCTTCTGCCCTAGGCCCTCATGCGTCTGTGCCAACGGCTTGGTATTACGGTAGGCAGGCAGACGTCGTTCGCGCCGACGATGCACCACAGGGAACACACTACTTGCGATTGGAGAACAACCAGCCAGGTCGGCCTGCCCAGATGTTTCAGGGGTTTCCTGTGGATGGAAGAGTGGTCGGACAACTGTCGCTCTCGCTGTCTCTACGAGCAGAAGGAATTAGGAATGGGCTCACCGCTGATGAATCACCTGTGTTGGCGGTGCGATTCTTTGATGGCCGTCGCAGTCGATCGGCCAATACGCATCTAGGTCCGTGGCGGGGCACGTTCGCTTGGAAAGCCATCGCGGGAAAGGTGCCCGTGCCCGTGTGGGCAAGAGACGCGATCGTGCAGATCGGCATGCTTGGCGGAACCGGCCGACTAGAAGTGGATGACCTCAGGATTCAGCCGCTACCTCGCTGAGGAGCCCGCCCGTTGCTGCCAAAGCCAGTTCGCACAGCTCAAGGCACCGATCCACGCGGCCCATAGGGGCCATTCTTTTCGATAAAAAGAGGCATTGCCGGAAAAGTCAACCTAGTCCTCCCATCCCGCTTGCTTTACGAAATCCGCCAACTATCTTTGGTGGCGTTCGGCGCGGTTCCTCTGGAAGCGGTTTTCAACAGAAGCTGTTTTCGCTGAGGTTCCGACGGCCAGTCGACTATTGCCACGCACATTTACGGGAGAACGACAGAGATGTTGGTCCATTGCCGCTGGTTCAAGGTTGCGGGAGTTATTACTTTTTTGGCAGTTGTGGCCTCGTCGTGCGACGTCCACGCTGGCTGGAATCATCGCCATCGCGGCGCAACTGCCGGTAGCCCCGGTGGTTCGTCGGGTGGTTCGTCGGGTGGTTCGTCGGGTGGTTCGTCGGGTGGTTCGTCCGGTGGTTCGTCGGGTGGTTCGTCCGGTGGAAGCTACTCGAGTGCCGGATCGTCCGGCGG
>CAIRDU010000161.1 GCA_903877395.1 uncultured Planctomycetaceae bacterium | reverse complement strand
TCTCTACGGTGTTGCTCCGCGATCGCTAGGGTTTGCGCCAACGGCAAACTCATGCTAGGAGATCGATCTTTACCAACCCGCAAACTCAATCGTCTCAAAAAACGAACGGTTGCGCCGACTTGCACGGTCGTGCTGCTCGGGGGCGGCGGTTCCAAAAAAACCCGGCCGGCCACTCTTGGGGAATGGGCCGGCCGGGCAGCACGTTCTCTTTCAGTGCCTGTGTCAACTACAAGTCGCAACCCTCGCCGCAACCCTTGCCCTGCTCGCAGCAGTCGGCCACGCAGCAGCAGCACGTGCAATCCTTGCAGACGCATGTGCCGCTCTGGCAGCAACCGCAGCAATCACACGCATCGCAACCGGCCTGTGAAGCGACGTTGGTCGCGACAGCCACTGGGGCCAAGGCCATCACGGCCCACAGAATAAAACCAGTCATGGAAAAGCTCCTTGGAAAAAGAAAGGAATGAATGAAACGCTGATAGAATGCACGAAACGTTGATAGATCCGTCAGCACTTCAATCCCTCCACACTCCATAGAGCACCCGTACCGGGCGGGTTGGAATCCCGAGCGAAGCCAGCCATGCTTCGCGAGTCTGCACCTGCGGAGGAAGCGTGGCCGCAGCCCAACTGTTAGTTGGTAGGTGCGACAATGCATCGGACAGCCGATCATCGTTGGCTCGCCCTTTGAATTGCGACACAGCGATCGCAGCGGGAAATGCCGTCTTGGGGGCCAGAATGCACCGGCAGTCGACAGCCTCCCGAGCCGAGGAAGCGTGGTTGTCGCAAGACGGGATGCAGCACATGTGCGTGGGGGCATTTGGTTCGCAGCAGGGATGGATCCGGGCTTTCCCATGGCATGACAGGCATGACGGGCATGCCCCTGCCGAAAAAATACCCGGCGACACGATCGTGGCGGCGAAGAATAGGAGCACGTGGGTCATGCCGAGCGAAAACCTGCCAAACGTTGCCGTTCGGCGGGTGGATCGGGTGCATGCCACCATCGCAAATATGCGATTTTCACTTCGTTTCCCCATCATCGTTTCCGTCCAAGCGACCGTGTAAGCCGGGTCGGTGGCTCGCATGTGAGCCACCTCAGAAAGCCCCGAAAACGTATTCCGAAAGGCTTGCCGTTTGAAGCCTACGCATGGCCTACAGGAAAGACAATGCTCCGCTTGACCAGGTTTGCGATGGGTCGCATTCGCGTCAGCCGTGCGAGTTTACAAGTCGTCTGCGGTCGTTGATCGCTAGGCAGACACGTAGTTTGTTGCACCAGAAAAGCACGAGGCGTGAGCCGAAGGGAAAACGCATCGCGACATGTTAGCCCACCAGAATCAGAATCAGTTCCTTTGGGCCGTGGGCGCCCAAGACGAGAATCCTTTCGATGTCGCCGGTGCGACTGGGCCCTGTAATGAAGGAAAGCATGCTCGGCATCCGACCGGCCCCGCGGTGCTTGGCCGCGTGCAATGCGTCGCCGAGCGTGGAGACAATCTGGTCGAGCGTGGCCACGACGATGTGCACGTGGGGCAGGATCGAAAGGGCTCGGCCCCCGGATGTCGCGCTCGACACCAGAATCGAACCGGTCTGGGCCACAATCGCATCGCAGGCCGTGATCCCGGCATCGCAGTGTTCAAGCGCGCTTTTGTCAAAGGCGTCGGCACCATCCACGCGGTAGGTTGCGCAGGGCACCCCGGCGAGCAGGGGTTCTACAAGCGCGTGCCCGTGATACGCTACGCGATGCCAGTCGCGGGTACGAGCGAGCGAGAGAACGAAGTCGGCCGCGGCTGAAAGATCGGCCACGCGGTGCATCTGGGCGCGGAGCTTTTCGAGATTATTGGCCAGGATCGCCAGCTGCGACTCGGGCGTGTCGCCCCCGTCCGGCAGCCACGGCCGGGCCACGTCCAGCGGCAGAATCGCAAGCCCCGCATGGCCCGCACTGCTGCTGCCACCGGCATGCGGCGACGGGATATCGCTGCCACCCGATGGCACGAGCGATTTGAAGTGTGGCATTGGGGCCGGTAGCCGCAGGGCCTCGCGCACCCTCAAAAGAATGGTGTCGCGGGCAGACATGCCCCCAGCCGCGATCGTGTCCACGGCAGCCTTCATAGGGAATCCTTTCCGGCTTGACGCCACTGCTGGCGAAAACTTTTCCGTGGCGCTGCTGGCAAGGCGCGAGTGGCCAGCCAGTCGCGCAACAGCGGCACCGGCAATCTCTTGAGCATTCCGAGTGTGTGGCGAAAGATCGCGCCGCCTGCCGCAAAGAGCCACGGACGACTGGCTACGATCACGAATATCTGATGCCCAAACTTTTCCCAGCGATTGGGAACCGTGCGGGCGGCGTTGCGCCTGTTATGAAGGAGGTGGTGGTGTATATCGATCCGCACCGGACAGACATCGCTGCAGGCTCCGCACAGTGAACTGGCGGCCGACAGGTGATTCCAGTCGGACAGACCCCGCAGGTGCGGCGTGATCACCGAGCCGATCGGCCCCTGGTACGTCGTGCCGTACGTGAAGCCGCCGACGTTTTTAAAAATCGGGCACACATTCAAACACGCGCCGCAGCGAATGCAATGCAGGCTGTCTCGCTGCTCCGGATCCGCCAGAATCGCCGTGCGGGAATTATCCAGCAGCACCAGATGCATCTCATCGGGGCCGTCACACTCGCCGTCGCGTCGCGGGCCTGAGTAGAGCGTGTTGTAGCAGGTCATCTGCTGCCCAGCCCCGGCTGTCGCCAGCATCGGCAACAGCACCGCCAGATCGTCCAAGTGTTCGACCACTTTTTCGATTCCAGAAAGCGAGATGTGCACGCGTGGCAGAGCCGCAGTCAGCCTCGCATTCCCCTCGTTTTCCGTGATTGAAATCTGGCCTGTTTCAGCGACCAGAAAATTGGCGCCGGTGATCCCTACATCAGCGTCCACGTAAAGTTGCCGCATGTGCCGCCTAGCGATCATTGTCAGTTCTTCGGGGCTGTTCGTGGGTGGGGTGCCTAGAAATTTCCCAAACAGTTCACTAATTTCCTCGCGGCGCACGTGCATGCAAGGAAAAACAAAGTGATACGGCGGCTCGCCGCGCAGTTGCTGGATAAATTCCCCCAAGTCGCTTTCGATCACGCCGTAGCCATCTTTTTCGAGCGCGGCATTTAAGTGAATTTCCTCACTGGTCATGCACTTGCTCTTGATGATTGCCTTGGCTTTGGCCTCGCGCACCAGGTCGAGGATGATGCGCCGTGCCTCCTCCGCATCCCGCGCCCAGTGCACCTGGCCGCCGTTGGCCTCGAAGTTGGCAACGAACAGCGGCAACAGTTCGTCCAGGCGGTTGACGGCTGACCACTTCGCCAGGCTCGCGGCATCGCGGGCCTGTTCCCAGTCGCGGTAGCGGGCCTTCTGGGCATCGCGGCTCAGAAAATAGCCGCCGAGGGCTTTCTGCACGAACGTGCGGTGGCCGGTGTCTTGCACATGCACTTTTGCATCGTGCAAGAATTTCTTTTTTGCCCACTGCGGCGATTGGGCATCTTGAGCGATCATAGGGGAGCCCCTGCCAGCACTTCGGCCAAGTGAATCGTGCGTGGGATTGTGCCGGTCGGCGAACGCCAGTTGCGTTGCAGCCAGCCATCCAACTGCAGTTGGCACGTGGGATCGCTGGACACGATGTAATCGCACTGCGTTCTGGCAAGCGACCCGCCCTTCACTTCCGCCATGGCCGTCGAGATCATCGGAAACTTCACGCTGAACAGTCCGCCAAAACCACAGCAACTCTCGGCCTCGTCGCACTCAACGAGTTCTAGGTCGCGGACGGCTCTGAGCAGTTGTCTGGGTTCATCTTTGACGCGCAGTTCACGCAGGCCGTGGCAGCCGTCGTGGTAGGTGACGCGGTGTGGAAACCTCGCCCCCACGTCCGTTACGCCGAGCTTCTTCACAAGAAACTCGCCAAACTCAAACGTCCGTGCAGCCAGATCCAGAGCGGCGGTTTCGTGCGGCGTGTCTTTCAAGAGTTCTGGATAAAAAACCCGCATCATTGCCACACAGGAGCCACTGGGACCCACGACTGCCTCGGCACCGTCGAACACACCGATCGCACGGATGGCTACCTCGCGGGCCTCATCCCAATAGCCGGCATTGAAACTGGGCTGGCCGCAGCAGGTTTGACCGGATCGAAACTCGCAGGCGTGGCCAAGTCGCTCGAGCACCTGCGCAACGGCCACGCCCACCTGTGGGGTCATCTGATCGACGAAGCAGGGAATGAAAAGGCTAATTTTCATGCGGGTCTAGTATAGACGACGCATACCAACCTGCCCGTGAATGCGGGGAAATGAGCCCGCGCAGTTTCTATCGGGCACAATACCCCCTTTTTGGAAGAAACTGTACGTGTCCCCGTTTCCTTGACTCACGTCGGAGGTAGAGCCGGTATAACAGCCAACGATGTGGCCGACGGCAGGCTAGAGCCCGCTGCGTTCTTGGCGACGATCTTGATCACGTAGGACGTGCCATTGGCCAGGCCCGTTACGGTGAGAGAGGTCGCCGTCGATGCAGGCCGGACGAACGTGGTCCACGTCGAACCGCCGTTGCTCGAATACTTCACCAGATAGCCGGTGATCGGCGAGCCGCCTGTGCTCGCAGGCGCGATCCACGTCACGGCCAGTTGGGCGTTGCCTCTGACGGCCACGACGGCTGTCGGACTGCTGGGCACTGTGGCAGGCGTGGCAGGTGCCGAGTTCGTCGACGGCGGGCTGATGCCCGCTGCGTTCTTGGCGACGACCTTGATCACGTAGGATGTGCCATTGGTCAGGCCCGTTACGATGACAGAGGTCGCCATCGATGCAGGCCGAACGAACGTGGTCCATGTCGAACCGACGTTACTCGAATACTTGACGACATAGTCGGTGATTGGCGAGCCGCCGGTGCTCGCAGGCGCGACCCACGTCACGGCCAGTTGGGCGTTGCCTCTGACGGCCACGACGGCTGTCGGGCTGCTGGGCACTGCGGTAGGCGTGGCGGGTGCCGAGTTCGCCGACGGCGGGCTGATGCCCGCTGCGTTCTTGGCGACGACCTTGATCACGTAGGACGTGCCATTTGTCAGGCCCGTTACGGTAAGAGAGGTCGCCGTCGATGCAGGCCGGACAAACGTGGTCCACGTCGAACCACCGTTGCTCGAATACTTGACGACATAGTCGGTGATTGGCGAGCCGCCGGTGCTTACAGGGGCGGCCCACGAAACGGGCAACTGGGCGTTGCCGGCAACGACCGACGCGATGGCGGGTGCTGTGGGCACGCCTGCCACATCCACGCTGAATGAGTCATCCACAAAATCGTCGGCGTTGAATACCGACGAGGCACGTACGGTGACGGTGGCTGTGCCGACCCCGACACCGTATGTGAGAACGAGCTTGCCTGTGGAATCGAAGGATGGGGAAACGAGTGCGGCGTTGGTGGTGGTGGCTGTGAAGTTGAGTTCCTTGACGGCGGCAATGGCTGGGAACACAACGTAGGCACTGGGTTGCCACGCGGTATTAATGTTGGGCACTCGCAGCGGCAAGTCAGAAAAAACACCGCCACCGTCGGCGTTGTATTTCGGAATCGCGGCCAGTGCATCGACCACGCCCATGCCGGTGCCGAGCACGCGGCCAAATGCCGTGAAGCCCCCGTTTTGACTGTCGAGATTTCCGCTGTTGTCAGCAATGTTAAAAAACCACTGATTGGTAGCGCTGTTGGGATCGTTGCCCAGTTTCGCCATGGCAATCGTGCCGCGGATATTTGAGTTGCCGGGTTCGTTGAGAACGGCTGCAAACGGTGCAATGGTGGCCGGGTATCCGGCAGCGACATTGCTGGCTGCTGTGGGTTGCGTGAAGCCGCCGCCCTGAATCATAAAATTGGCGATTGATCGATGGATGATCGTGTTGGTGTATCGCCCGGCGTTCGCGTAGGCCAGAAAGTTGGCAGCAGTGAGGGGCGTGGTGCGGGTGCGATTTGGGCCGGCCTGATCGAAGAGCTCGGTGTAGATCAGATTATTCGACCCGCTTTGATTCGTCGTAAACCTGACGACCGTGCCGGTGACATCCGGATTGTCGTAGCGAGCGTCGACGGCAATCGACTGCGACGGAGCATTGACAAGCAGACTCAGGTCAGGAAGCGCCGCCAGCACGTTGACCGTCAGCATCTGCCGAGGCTCGAGCTGCTCGATACCGCGCAGGCGATGTTTCAGCTGTTTCATGGAAGACGTTCCAAACCGGGGCCCCAGCCCACGATTATCGGGTGCAATACCTGCAAAATCAAGTCTTTTTCATACCCGTCATACGCACCTCTAGGCCGAGCGGTTCGCTTATGCCCCCACCGTCTGCCTGCCCGAGCCCGAATGCCCGAACTATCGGCCGCGTTTGGCGATTGCCCGGGCCATGGCCGTGCCCATATCGGCCGGGCTTTCAGCAATTTCAATGCCTGCGTCGCGAAGGGCCAGGAGTTTGGCTTCGGCCGTGCCCTTGCCTCCGGAAATAATCGCACCAGCGTGCCCCATCCGCTTGCCGGGGGGAGCCGTCTGGCCAGCGATAAACGCAGCCACAGGCTTGGTCACATGCCGCTTTACAAACTCCGCGGCCTCCTCCTCGGCCGAGCCACCGATTTCGCCCATCATCAGGATGGCGTGCGTATCCGGGTCGGCTTCAAACAATGTCAGCAGGTCGATAAAACTGGAACCCACCAGCGGATCGCCGCCGAGTCCCACGCACGTACTCTGTCCGTGGCCGAGTTGCGTAAGTTGCCAGACGGCTTCGTAGGTGAGCGTGCCCGAGCGACTCATCACGCCAACGTGGCCGGGAGCGTGGATATAGCCAGGCATGATGCCAATCTTGCATTCGCCCGGCGTGATCACACCGGGACAGTTGGGGCCAATCAACCGGCTCTTCGAGGCATGCACAACCGGTAGCACGCGGGCCATGTCGAGCACAGGAATTCCCTCGGTGATCGCGATCACCAGTTCGATTCCGGCATCCACTGCCTCCAGAATGGCGTCGGCTGCAAATGCAGGTGGCACGAAGATCATCGTGGCGTTCGCGCCGGTGGAGGCAACGGCCTCGGCCACGGTGTCGAAGACGGGCAGATCGGCAACTTTTTCGCCTCCCTTTCCCGGCGTGACTCCGCCGACCATCCGGGTGCCGTAGTCGAGGCACCCGCGGGTGTGGAATTCACCCACCTTGCCGGTGATGCCCTGACAGATGACGCGAGTGTTGCGGTTGACGAGAATGCTCATAAAAACTGACTTCGCTTGCTTACGTGTGATTGAGGGGGTGGATAAAAAGAGTCAGACCGCGTTGGCCGCTGCGACAACCTTCTGGGCTGCATCGGTGAGACCGTCGGCCGTGATGATGGCTGTGCCGCTGCTGGCCAGAATCTTCTTGCCTTCCTCGACCTCGGTGCCCTCCAGTCGCACAACCAGCGGCACGGTAAAACCGACAGTTTTTGAGGCCTCGATGACGGCGTTGGCAATCGTCGTGCACCGCATGATGCCGCCAAAAATATTGACCAGAATCGCCTTCACGTTTTTGTCGGAAAGGATGATCCGAAACGCTTCGGTCACTTGCTTCACATCCGCCCCGCCGCCGACATCCAAAAAATTCGCCGGCTCGCCGCCGTGATACTTCACAAGATCCATCGTGCTCATCGCGAGGCCAGCCCCATTCACGAGGCAGCCGATCGTGCCATTGAGCTTCACATACGAAAGCCCGGCGGCGGAGGCCCGCGTTTCAGAAGGATCTTCCTCGGCTTCGTCACGGAGTCCTGCCAGATCCTTGTGGCGGAAGAGCGCGTTGTCGTCAAATGTCATTTTGGCATCGAGTGCCACCAAGCCGCCATCCTTGGTCAGTACCAGCGGGTTGATCTCCAAGAGCGACGCATCGAGCGCGAGAAAGGCACGTGTCAGCGACGTAAAGAATTGTTCCGCCGCTCGCCAACTCTTGGTGGGCAGGCCCAGTTTCGCAGAGAGCACACGGGTTTGATACGCGGCCAGACCGCGATCGGGATCGAATGGCTCGGAGAGGATGAGTTCGGGCGTGTTGTGGGCCACCTCTTCAATATCCATGCCACCAGCGGTGCTGGCGATAAGCACTGGCGAACCGACCCGGCGATCCACAAGGACTGCGCAGTAGAGTTCACGATCAATCGCGCAGCCGCTCTCCACAAACACCTGCCGCACCACCTGCCCTTCGGTGCCTGTCTGTATCGTAACCAGCGTGTTGCCCAAGAGCGCCTTGGTGATTCTGGCTGCGTCGACGGCGGTCTTGGCGAGTTCCACGCCTCGCTGCGTCGAGCCCTTGACCATTCCCTTGCCGCGTCCGCCGGCATGGATCTGGGCCTTCACCGCGCAGACGGGAGTGCCAAGCGCCGTGAACGCTGCGGCGGCCTCCTCGGGCGACCGCACCACTTTTCCGGCCAGCACCGGCACGCCAGCGGCACGCAATAAATCTTTGGCCTGATATTCGTGAATTTTCATGGGTGCCTCTTTCGGGACAACTGACTGGGCTAGAAAGCAGGTGTGGTTTGACGGCAATGGATCGGTGGCCCAAGACTATGGCAGGTGGGCCTTCTCCTGAGAAGACCGCAACCCTCACGCTGGCCGAGAGTTGGAAACTGAAGGGCTCGGCCCGTTTTTTTAAACGAGGCCTGAGTTGGCGGCAGCCAGCCGTTGCTGGTGTGCGCGGATGAGTTGGCTGTCGTAGGGGGTTGTTAGGCCGATTTCGTCCAAGATACGGCCCCGATTGAGTCCGTAGTGGTTCACCCAAAACAGGCTCACCTTTGCAAATGGCACGCCAGCATCGAGCAGTCGCTGGAATGCTAGTTCACTCGGATTGTGCGGCATTCGCCTAGATTTACGAAAATATCGCCACGACTGTCGCGGCTCCTGGAGAGAAAAGTGCGGCCACATTTCGCGCAGTGAAAGAGGCCCGGCCGTGCGAGCGTCATAGAGTGCCGCCACCCGAAAGCCAGCAGTCGCAAAATGCTCGGTCATGCCGATCTCGTAGCGATCAATGAGATCGTCTTTATTTGCAAGCGGAACGACCGATCGCCAGAAATCGCCGAACGCCTGCGAGGCAATCAACGGCCGCCGCATCCCAAAAAACCAAGATTGGATATGCGGGCACGAGATTTTTCCGCGCCGCTTTGTGCCCTGCTCTGAAAGGCACATGCCCCAAAGATCGGCGTCGGCCACGCGCGCATCAGAAAGCGCCGCTGCCAGATCAAACAGCGGCCCGTAGACGCTGTCGTTTGCGCAGATGATTTCATCGAACTGCTCGGTCGGCTCAAGAGCCGCAAGACCGGCCCGCCAGCTACAGAAATCGTAGCCTACATTCTGGCGGGCAATGAATCGGTCTACCAGCGGCGCGAGGGCAGCCGGCAGGTGTTGGGCGCTCGTAGACACAACCGTGACATGATCCATAACGCGGCGATATGTGCGCAGTGCATCGACCACATAGGGATCGAAGAGGCCATCGCGATCGTAGTGCGCAAAAACAAGAGCGCGGGCCATGAGCGTGTCTCCGGCTCGGCAAAAAAGGTCCTTAAGCGGCGTGCAATTCGTTTGAACCGCTGTTAAGCCGATGCTGAAGGAGCGACGCACGATGCCGGATGGCTTCGCCGTGGCTGGCGTTGCACATCATGGAAAGCAATGCCGGAATGCAGGAAAGCGTTGCGTGGGCTTGTAAACATTCGCCCTGATTCAGTTGTTTGGCGGCTGTGCGAAGGGCCGATCCGGCATACCAGCGGGCGCTGCGATGTACGATCGCCGTTTTAATCTCATGCGGAAATGAGGCGGCATTGATTTGGATTGCGTGGACTAGATCGGGCCAGATTTCACCGCTGGAAAACAGCCGCGATGATTCATTCGCATTATGACGGCGGTAGGCCGCCAGCACGGCCGGTTCATGCCACACCGGAAACTGTGCCGCAATTCGCACCCACATTTCCCAATCCACCGCATGGCAGAGATCATCACGATAGCCGCCGAGAGTTTCGTATGTGGTCCGTGCTACGACCGCACCGGGAGTTTGGAGTCGCTGCCGTTCGCCGATTGTAGGCATCCAGTCGCTCATCACTCCAGGCAGCCATCGCAGTCGGGAGGATGTTTTGATGGTGTCTTCGCGGGCATCCACGATGCGACTGCGGCAGAAAGCCATGCCAATCTGGCGATCCTTACGGAAGGCCCGTTCCATTCGAGAATAGAAGCCTGGAAAAACGAAATCGTCTTGATGCAGCAGATGCACAAGATGGCCGCTCGAGAGCGCAATGGCCCTGTTCCAGTTGCCTGCCAGACCTAGCCTGTCGCTCGATTCAATCACATCGACGCGTCCGGTCGGATCGATGCTCCGCACAAGTTCGCGAGTAAGCGATGCCGTCGATCCATCGTCCACGACAGCAATCTGCATCATTTCGGGGACGGGGGCCTGTGAAAGCACCGACTCAAGCGCTCGCCGCAGTGTGTCCGTGGGTTGATAGGTCGGCAGCATGACCGAGAAGAGCGGCCGCCGCCAATCATGAGCCAGCGGCGGGATGATCGGCATGTGGTTCACAGAGAGAGTCCAAATCGTATTTTTTGGAACGCGGAAGTCGACGAAGAAAGCCCGCTTTCAAGTTCAAGGAATACCAGCACCAACGTTCCCACAGCAAGAACAATCGAAGAGAGATCCACCATCCTATTAGAACGGCCAACTACGACCATCCACAGGATTATCCATTTGAAAGACCTGAACAGGCATCGCCATCGACGCAGTCGTCCCATTTTGCCATCGCGGTTTCCGTTCGACGAATCCCTGTCCAAAAGCGGCGAAAAACTGACCAAAAACCGTTCTGGCGTGTGCGTACCGCATTGTGTATTCCTCCCACCTTATGCATGTGCAAAACGAGTCAATGTGTGTGTCACTTGATTCATCGCACTGGCTTTCGGCGAATTGCGTTTTGCAGGAGCAGGAGATGGTTATGAGTTCGCCGGACATCGCCGATGTTTTTTTTAAGCCGCTGTCACAGCACGCTGATTCCAGGGGTTGGCTCGTAGAAATCTACCGCGAAGACGAACTGGCCGACTCGCTCCATCCGGTGATGGCCTATGTGAGTCAGACGCTGCCGGGCGTGGCCCGCGGG
>CAIRDU010000160.1 GCA_903877395.1 uncultured Planctomycetaceae bacterium | reverse complement strand
GGTGCGATATTCCGTATCGACAGCGGCAAAACGTTTCGCAAAGGCCCCAAAGTGCGAAGCCGCTACCAGTGTTTCGAGTGCCCAACGGGGCGCGAATACCGGGTACACGCCTTGAGCCTCGTCGAACTCATAGAGCATCTCCCGTCTGGCCCATCTCAGAAGCCAAGCAAGTCGGGTCTGTGAGCAAAACGATGCTGTTTTTCGCTACGGCTCGTTGAGCGGCGAACCTCTGTACTCTGCTTCAGACGCCCGAGGCGTAAGCCGCAGGGAAACAGCGTGGGCCATTCGCTAGCGAGCTGGGGCGTGGCTTCGGTGCAGCATGGCTTGGCCATCCTTCATCGCCTCGGCAGCCGTCGCCTCTAGCTTTTTCTCGTCGATCGTGACTTGCAGCGAGTTGCCGCTCTGATTGATCTGAATGGCTCCAGCCGCCACAAGCCCCGCCACAACGATTCCCAGTAGGATCAATGTTTTCATAGTCTGACGTCCTCGTAAGAGATTCCTCGAATGCCCTGCGGTCCTTGCCAAAGAGGCAACTCCGCATCGCAGGGCGGGAGGATAGCAGAATCAACAGCGGTGGCAACGGCGGAATGTGTATGCATGAAACGCCATAAAACGCCAGAATGCGTTGCGTCAAAAGATCGGTACGATGCCGGGTAGCCGTCACTGTCCATAGAAGGTGTTCGGCTCCCATAAATTTGGAACGACACAATGCACGGCACGATGCGTGGTTTGAATTTCTGTAGGCGAGCGAGGGCTGTGCTGCTCTTGCTGGGCGTGCCATGGCTCGCGCTGGCATCGGCTGCTGCCGGCGATTGGCCTAGCTGGCGAGGCAGCGAAACTGCTGGGCAGGGGGGTGAGGAGCCATTTCCTCATGCCTGGACAAGTGATGACTGGGCGTGGTCAGTTGAGTTGCCCGGCGTCGGCCACGCATCGCCGGTTGTCTGGCGGGGTCGGGTCTATACCGCGTCGGCCTCGATTGGACTTGGTGGCGAAGCTGGCGGTATTCGGTTTGTGAGTTGCCACGCCGCAACGGACGGTCGTTTACTCTGGCAGCAGAAGATGCCCGGCCCGATTGACCACCACCATGTGCAGAATAGCTCCGCATCCGGCTCTGCGGCAGTGAATGAATGTGGCGTGTACTGGATGTGGGCTACGCGCGAGTCGCTGCAAGTCGAAGCATTCACGCACGACGGGCATCGAATGTGGCATGCCGATCTGGGGCCATTTCAGGCTGAGCACGGCTGTGGGGCATCGCCCAGCCTCTGGCATGATCGAGTGATCGTGCCCATCGATCAGGATGGTCCCAGCGCCGTTGTGGCTTTGGATGCACGCACTGGGCAAGAACGCTGGCGGCTGCCCCGAGAGACAGCTCAGGCCGCTTACTCGACGCCGCTGGTGCTGGATGGAGATGCGCCTCTGGTTGTGCTGGCGGGAATGGCGCACGGACTCACAGGAATCGATCCGGCCACAGGAAAGGTGGTCTGGGAGCGAAAATGTTTTTCGCGACGCACCGTGTCGTCGCCTGTAAAGGCAGGCCCCTTGGTGCTCGGCACGTGTGGCGAAGGGGGGGGTGACAACACGCTGGTCGCCCTACGGCTTCCAACGTCCGCAATGCTCGCTGCATCTGCCGGCAAACCAATTGAGCCTGATGTGGTGTATCAACTGGATCGCAGCGTGGCCCCGTACGTGCCGACGCCGCTGTGTACGGGCCGGCGGATCTATCTCTGGGGAGATCGTGGAGTTGTCACGTGTGTGGCTGCGGCAGATGGCCAGTTGCTGTGGCGCGGACGCGTGGGGGGCATGTTCTCGGCCTCGCCAATTGCCGTGGGTGGAACGGTGGTCAACGTCTCGGCAGATGGAGAGGTGGTCGTGATTGCCGACGCCGACGCATTGAACGTGCTGGGCCGCTCGTCCTTGGGAGAGGAATCGAGGTCCACGCCTGCGGTGGCTGACGGTAGGCTTTTTTTTCGCAGTGTGGGGCACCTGAGGGCGATTGGTCGATGAACCCAGATGCATCCTGCGGGCGAGTTTCGTATAATTGCGTATCTTGGCGATGCCACTCCGGCACGCGGACCTATGCCTATGATTGAGTCAAGTTCAGCGAGGAATTTATGCGAAAGCTGAAGTGGGTCAGAACATTCGGAATAAAACTGGTCGCCATGGCCGCCGCTGTGCTCTCAACCGGATGCGGCCAGTGGGTTGCTCGCGTTGCAGTGGCGGCTGAGCCGATTGTAAACACGCAGTTACCGACGCCGATTGTAAACACGCAGAAACCGACGCCGGCTAAAGACACGCAGAAACCGACGCCGGCTAAAGACACGCCTACTCCAGCCATCGCTGAAGTGCTGCAGCAGGCGTCGGTCGCGTATGCCGAAGCGGTCAACAAACGCGACTACAAGGCCCTCGCAGAGCAGTGGACGCTCGGAGCCCAGCTCGTGGAAGGTGGCAGCCTCGTGCAGGGTCGCGAGAGTATCGCGGCTTCCATTCGAGAGTGGCTGCAGCAGCACCCGCAGGCCACAGTGAAGATCCGCTTAACCGATATCCAGCCACTGGGGCCGACGCTTGCCCGCGTGCGGGGCGTCATTGAATTTACTCGAAAACCAGGCGAGAAGTCGCTGGACTCACGGTTTGAGAGCCTGCGTGTGCTGGATGACGGCCAGTGGCGATTGGCAGAGTCGCAGGTGACGCCGAGCCAAGTGGCGGTCCTCGAGGAACTGGGTTGGCTGATGGGCACATGGCTGGCCAGCGACGAGGAGAACAGCACGAGCATTGAGGCCAGCTTCGAGAAAATCCTGGGCGGTCACGCGATTCTGGGCCGCACCAAGATCAAGCCGAAGAGTGGGCCAGTGATTGATGCGATCGACATGATTCACGCCGACACGGATTCGGGCACCGTGCGTTCGTGGGTATTTGATTCGACGGGGGCAAGGGCAGAGGGTTTTTTTGAGACTGACGGCGCGTCGTTCAATCGGAGCTATGCCGGCACGACAGCCGACGGCGTGGTGGGCCGCGTCGCGCAGTGGGTGCAGGTGCTGACGCCCATGGGGGACGGCAAACTCATGCTGCAGTCCATTAATCGCTCGCTCGACGGCCAATCGTTGCCCGACAGAAAACCATTGTATTTCAGGAAACTGCGGTAGTTGGAGGCTCGGGTATCGCTCAGGAATAGGTTGAGTCAGAAGTTCAGATAGAACCCCAGGCACATAGGTGTGGAGAAACAATGCGCAAGACTTATTGTGGTGCGAGCGTGCTGCTGTCAGGCCTCAGGGGCGCGATCGCGGCCACACTCCTGATGTTTGGCGTGATCGCCCTTGAGTCGATAGCACTTGAGCGGACTGTGAATGCGCATGGTGGTGGTGGCCGCGGCGGCGCTGGCCGCGCGGGAGGTTATGGCGGCGGAAGTGGGCGGGCTGGTGGCTACGGTGGCGCGCGAGGCTTGGACGGTGGCGCGCGAGGCTTGGACGGTGGCGCGCGAGGCTTGGACGGTGGCGCGCGAGGCTTGGACG
>CAIRDU010000159.1 GCA_903877395.1 uncultured Planctomycetaceae bacterium | reverse complement strand
GAACCAATGCTTTCCTCGATCAATTCACCGCCGATTTGGCGAATCTTTCGGCTCATTCGAATACAGCGGAGGCTGTTGGGATTCGCTCGTCGCCGATTGTCTCTCTCCAGCAAACGCTCGAAAAAGCCGAATCAAAACATTTTTTTGAGGCATGGGAAAATGCTCCTCCTCGATTTCGCAATGCGCTCGCCGTGCGCAACGACGCCGTCGTCTCCTTGCTCGCCATAGTCAATCTGAACGCCATCTTTGCGGGCGGCTCTGGCACGCCGAAGATCGAACCCGCCACTCTTCTGACTGCCATCTCGCAGACTGCACGCTTGAGTTCAATCATCAATGGATTTCCTTCGATTTCTTCGCCGGATGAAGAGCCGCTGCGGCTGGATCCTTTGGACGACGCTTCTCGAAGCGTTTCCTTGCTTCTCGCCAGACTGAATAAATTGGTCGACCTTTTGTTTGTCAACCTGCTCGACAGCGGAGCCATCAATCAATCCACCGTTTCGTATACAGAGTGTTCCGCGGCCCTGAGGCTTCCTTTTTTATCGATGCCTCAGCGAGATGCGCTTGTGTCGATGATCCGGCCGAATGCGGAAGCGACTCTGTCTGGGGATCAGTCCCCGGGGCCCGCAGACGAAATGCCTTTTGAAGGGCCGTCCATGCTTTTGGCCATCGGACGAGTGCCCTTGCCTCCCGAAACGCCTATTCGCATTCAACGCATTGATCTCGCGAATATTGCAGTGCTTGTCGACTGCCTAGCGGCAATCGTGGATGCCGCCGGCATCCTCTCCGATTCAACGTCTCACGCGCCACCGGAGATCGCCAAAACAGTCCGCGACATCTCGGACGTTCGAAGGGCCTGCGAGTCGCTCGCCTCATTTGCAAGTGACGAAAAAGTCGCCGTCGGGAAAATTCTCCAACTGGCGGCAAAGCTTTCTCAACTCTACTCAAAAGCTGCGTCTGAAGTGGATTCGACAACAATCAGTTCCGGTGGCTTCAGGGAAACAGATCGTGGCGCAGCACTGCTTCGCATCCTCGACCCGCGTGATGCAGAGAATCTTCCCACAGTTGAAATAGCTTCCATTCCTCGATGGGGAGTTGTGAATGCCGTTGGAATGGTCTTGCAGCCGATCGATGGCATTGATCTCGAGTTCCAAAAGCCTGCGTTGATCAGACTCGCGTTTGGTGATCGCGATAAAAAGCAGGTGCCCGTCAACGCAACACTTCGTCTCCGTTACGATCCGGCTGACATGCAGGTGCGAGCAAGCGGTGGTGGCATACTCGATCCGAATCGAGGCAACGTGCTGTCTGATCTTCCGCTGCGAACAGAGGGGTTGCGCCTAGAACTACTCGCAAACCGAAAAGCCACAGAGTCTGATCTCGATGGGCAGGTGCGATTGCGTGCCATTCTGGAACTTGGGGGGAGAACCGAGGAGGCTGAGCTGTATGTCAACCTTCCGTCGGAGCGCACCGTCACACTGTCGGTGCGTCGCACTCCAGTCGCAAACGCGGCGACTCGCAACGGCTGGATTCGCTCTCGCGTGTCGACGGACTCCATCGCGTCAGATGCTCTGGTCAAATCGACCGTGCAACTGCCTTGCCTGCCGAGCCGAATCACGGCGTGGGAACTAGGACTCGAAAACAAGGCGTCTATTCCCCGCACTGTATCAGTCGAAATCTACTCCGTTCCATCCAGCCAGCAACCTGGAGCACGGGAAAAGAATTGGAAAGAAGCAGCCGCTCAGATTTTGGATGGTACATCCACACTTGCAAAAATGGCTGTAATTGCAAAAGTTGAATTGCCGGTTTCACAATCGATGATATCGCTGCCACTCCCTCCCGAGGCGGTGCTTCCCGCGATCTTGCCGCTGCCTGCCCCAGCGGGCACTCCACCGGCCCCCGCTACTCCCGCTCCCGCTCCCGCTCCCATTCCAATCGGACCCGATCTTGCCCTATTGGTGCGAGAAATCACGGTCGGACAGCAGCCGCGAGCTTGGCTCACGCGGCTTTTTTTTGAAGTCGAACATCCCCGCACGCTCCTTGTTCCAACGGCGATCTGGAACAGTCGTGAACGCACGATCACCGTTGAAGTGAGCCCTAGCGACGCTGCTGGAAAAGGGGAGGGATTGCCTCCGGATGGCGTTCGGGTTTCAATGAAACCACTCTCCGTTTTTCCGGTGATTGGTCGCCAGCCAATCGAGCTGCGAAAAAGTGAGGCTCTACTCACGCCTTCACGTCCTGCCGATGTTTTGATGGCAGTATGGAATGGCTCCGATCGATCTGGTCGAGCGTGGCTGGCCATTGACATTGATGGGTACCCACGCGCGATGGTAATGGCGGTCGACTGCTCTCAAGCCACTGACGGCGAGCGACAAGGTGCGCAGTATGACTGGCGAAACATCTCTTTTATAAATCCATTGGCGAAAGAAACTGTCGTCAAAGCCCCAGCTGCCACCGTTGGATTCCACGTGGCAGCAGATGCACCGCCCGATTCGTTTCGAATGAAAAACGGTGTCGATACAAGCACCGTGTCGCTGAGTCTTCGCGAAGACCGTGGAGATGCGAGTGCTCCTCGCGAGGGTCGTGTTGTCTGGAGTGCGACGGCTGATCGACAGGTCGAATTCGTGAGAGGCAAGGCGGTTGTTCCTGGAACGCTTGCCGTGATGACCACTGTGCAAGACTGGAAAATCAATGCCTCCGGAGAAGGCTTTGAAAATATCGATATTCTTGCACAGGCGAGACTATCGATCCCGGGTGTTCAGCAACCCTTGGCGGACCAACGCCTGATGGTATTTGACGCCAGAGCGCCCGTTGTGGAGGCCCCCCCGAGCATGAATGTCTCAGTTGGCAAGCCGCTTGTGATTCCAGTGCGCGTGATGGACGATCCACGCGAGTCGTTTGCAGCGGCAGCCACGAAGCATCTGCCTGGAGTTTCTGGGGTCGATCGTGTGGAGTGGGGCATCGATACCAAGGGCAATGGAGTGCCAGAGACCTGGCAACCGGCAGTCTCGTTGGGAGGCGGCGTGTATGAACTGCGTGTCGTTACAACGACGCTTCCACCGGGCAAGCAAACTCTGCTTCTTGTTCGGGCATTTGATCGAGCGGGGCTTTCGGATCCACCAGATCGCGTCTGGTTGACTGCCGCCGCTGTAGTTGCCAGAAACTGCATCGAAGGCCGTGTTATTTTGAATGGGAAAGGAGAGGCGGGCGTTCTGGTGACGGCCGACGGCCCGAGTGCTCCAAAGCCCATCAAGACTGACAAGGAAGGAAAGTTCAAATTCTCTGACGTGGACGCGGGGGATTACAAACTGCAGGCAACCGGCCCAATTCGAAACCAAAGTTATCGTTCCGAAATTGTGCCTGTCGTGGTGAGCCCTCCGCCGGCACCACCGGCCAGCGCGCTCTTGCCACTGAAGTAACCCGGATCGCACAGGCCGTTAAAGAGCGTGCAGGCAGCACCTGCGGATTTATCGGCAAGCTCTGCGAAACCGGTCTTCTTATGTGTTCGGACAAGTTTGCCAAGCGTATCCGACGATCACTCCCATCGT
>CAIRDU010000158.1 GCA_903877395.1 uncultured Planctomycetaceae bacterium | reverse complement strand
GTTTTCTCTCTACCTACGGAGGCCGCACAAATATCCCTGTGGTGTTTGAGGATCTTGTCATCGCCAGCGCCGTTGTGACCGGCTGGGGAGACACGGCCCGCCCGGCGCACCGCTTTCTCGGCATGGACGTTCGCACAGGCGAAGTGCGGTGGACCAACGGCACCAAAGAACTCCCCGAAGACACCACCTACAGCACCCCATTCCTCTCCACGCTGGGCGGCGAAGCGGCGATGGTCTTCGGATCGAGCGACGGTAGCGTCTGGAATTTCCAGCCTCGCACCGGGAAGGCCGTCTGGAATTTCAAGCTCTCCCGCCGAGGTCTCAATGTGGCGCCACTCGTAGACGGCGACACGATCTACATTTCGCAGGCCGAGGAAAATCTCGACAATACAACGATGGGTTCGGTGACTGCCTTCAAGGGAATTGGTTCCGGCGACATCACTGCCACAGCGGCGATCTGGCAGAAGAAGGGGGTCATGGATGGCCGCTCCATGCCAGTGTTGCTGGGCCAGCGACTCTATTGCGTGGACGATGGGGCGAAGGTGTACGGCTACGACAAAGCGACGGGCCAGCAGGTTGGCCGGCCGCACAAACTGCTCGGCACAATCGTGCGAGGCAGTCCTCTGGTGGCTGGCGGCAAACTCTACATCTGCTCGACCGGGGGATGGCACGTGCTCTTGCCAACGACCGACGGCCTCACGGTTGTCAATCGCATGCGGTTGGATGAGGACGACGAAGTGACGGCCTCTCCAATCGCGTGGAATGGCAGAATCTACCTGACAACGGGGGCTAGGCTCTATTGCCTCGGCGATGCATTGGCCGGAGCATCGACTGGAGATGGTGTGCCATTGCCTGCTGGAACTCTGACTGCTGCGGCTTCCCGCACGCTTCCTCAGCAAATAGCGAAGGCCACGGCAGGATCGCCCGGAAAACCGGCGTGGGTGCAGGTGATACCTGCCGAGGCACAGATGGCCGCTGGGGATTCGCTGCAGTTCACCGTCAGGCTGTTTGATGCCGGCGGCCGATTCATCAAGGAATGCCCGGCTGATTTTTCGGTTGATCAAGGCGCAGTCACGCCACAGGGTCGCTACACATCGCCCCCTGGCAAGCACAGCGGCGCAATCGTGACAGCAAAAGTAGGTTCGCTCGAAGGCAAAGCCCGCGTGCGGTCAATGCCCCCGTTGCCGTGGGCATTTGATTTCGAAGACATCTCGCTTCTGCCCAATCCCAAGGGCGGTCCTCCGCGAGGCGAGCCGCCGCTGCCGTGGATTGGCATGCGATACCGCTACTTGGTGAGGGATGTTAACGGCTCCAAGTGCCTCGTGAAAGTGACAACGATCCCCAAGGGCACGCGGAGCCAAGGCTGGATCGGGCCGATCGAACTGCACGACTATCGAGTGCAGGCCGACTTTCGCGCGCAGGAAACGGGTGTCGATGTGTCGGGGAATCCGACACCTCTGGAAAAGGCCCGAATGCCCGACATGGGACTCGTAGCTCAACGGTACACGCTGGATCTGATGGGCGCCAGCCAGCAACTCCAGGTGCGATCATGGCCGTCGCAAGTGGCCACTCACTTTTCCAAGACGATCCCCTTTGCGTGGGAGGCTGGCCGCTGGTACACGATTCAATTCGAGGCACGCACCGGCATCGGCTCGCACGCGGCATCCGCTTCGGGCAAGCCTTCTGCGAACGCCATTCTGCGAGGCAAAGTCTGGCGGCGCGGCGAATCCGAGCCCAAGGAGTG
>CAIRDU010000157.1 GCA_903877395.1 uncultured Planctomycetaceae bacterium | reverse complement strand
TGAATCGGGGGGGGGACGGCGGGGCTTAACTGGTGGCGGAGCGACACGCTAGAATAGGATACCTTCCCATTTTGCCCGCATGGCAAAATGGCTGCGAAGGCTTTTTGTTCTTGCTTTCAGTGGTTTGCTTTTAGGAGTGCGATCGACACGATGCCTTTCTTTTTTGACCCAAATTACATGCTGGCGATTGCCCCAGCGATCCTGCTGGCCATGTGGGCGCAGTGGCGCGTGCATGCTTCGTTTACGGCCGCATCGAAGGAGCCGGCACCGCTTTCCGGCGCCGCTGCAGCTAGGCATATTTTGGATTCAGCCGGTGCGACAAACGTAACCATCGAGCAGGTACCCGGGCAACTCACAGACCATTACGATCCACAAACGAAGGTGTTGCGATTGTCGGAAGGCGTGTACGGCAGCCGTTCGCTGGCGGCCGTGGGTATCGCCGCGCACGAGGCTGGGCATGCATTGCAGGACGCTCAAGGCTACTCGCTCATGGCCATTCGCAATGCCGCTGTGGGCGTGGCGAATTTTGGGAGCGGCTTCGGGCTTATCGTGTTTATGGTCGGGCTGGGAATGGCTCTTGCGCCGCTGGCATGGTTGGGCATCGCACTCTTTGGAGCCACCGTCTTTTTTCAGCTTGTCAATTTGCCCGTGGAGTTTGACGCCAGCAACCGAGCAAAGGCACAGCTTGTAGTATTGGGCATTGTGCCTGCTGCCGATATGCCGCATGTCAATCGAGTGCTCAACGCCGCAGCATGGACGTATGTCGCCGGCACGCTCCAGAGCATCCTGACGCTGCTTTATTATGCCAGCTACCTCACCGGCGGTAGCAGCGATTCGGATCGCTAACTTTGCTTGTTGCAGTGTCGAGGGCCAACTCGGGCATGTGCGATGCTAGCCGAAACGAGGCTTGGATGTGTGGCGTGCATGCCTTTACTGGTTGAGCGAGTAAAGCACGACGTTGAGCGCGATCTTCTCTGCGTCCTGCCGGCTGTAACCGGTGCATTCCAGTGAGTTGTGCTTCTCCAATGCGCAGGAAAGATCGTATGGGGAAAAAATCACAGCCCAGCGATCTCCCATACGAATACCCTCTAGCTTGGGCAGAATCAGTCGCTTTCGTGCTGCCATCGGGCCGTCGCCGCCGGATGGCTCGCGAAGTGTCACTTCGCGGATCGTGTAGCCGCCGTACTCTTTGGCAGAAAAGATCGGGTCATCGGCGGGAATGTCTTCGAGCGTGTGGTCGGGCAGGACGGCGGCGATTTCTTCGCGAAAGGCTTTTGTGAATTGGCCAGAGGCGCAGACGCTGTCGGCCAAGAGCGTGCCCCCTCGCTCGAAGAAATGCCGCAGCCGTTCGCGGCGAGGACCATCAAACGCAAATCCCTGACGGCCGTGCATGAAGACGAGATGGTAGTCGAAGAGTCGTGGATCGGCGGGGTCGATCTGGCTGGGCGTGTCGTCAACGCGAATGCCAAGTTCCCTCGCTGCGGCGCGCAGGATGTTGGCAAGTGCCGCCGGAGCCGCATCGCACATGCCGCTGTGACGGAGCTTGGCGATCGCAATCTGGCCTCGCTCGAACTGGCGTCGCGGTTCATCTGATCCACGGTCGATCGCAAAGAGTTCGTCCTTTCGCTTGAGCTCCCTGTTGGTGGCGTATGCCAGCACGTTCGTGCCGATGGCCAGCGCTGCATTCACTTCATTTCTGACGCTTGCTGGCAGCGTGTGGCTGGAAGCACCCCCGATCTCCCAGAGGCAGGAGAGACTCGGCATGGCGGGCGTATGCTTGTCGAGGTCGGTCGGCGGAGCGTAAATGAAGCACGTGCGGCAGCCGTAGTCGACGCCCAAGAGGGGACGGTGCAACTCAGGTGGCACAATCTCTTCGGCGTGCCAGGCCGGATGCTCGGGCGGTAAGAGATGGAGTTGGTATTCCGGCTCCGGAAAGATTTCACCGACGAGTTGGCGCAATCGCCTGTCAAAATCGCCACTGGACGGGCAGCAGGCCTCCGCAAAGATAAATCCACCTTCGTCGATATAGCGTCGCAAGCGAGGGCCAGCATCTGGACCAATCGTAAAAACATTTTTTCCAGACAGCCACAGAACAGGGGCCTGTAGAAAATCTTCAATGGTGGCCTGCGGCGTGTCGAGCACGTGCCAAGAGAGGCCAGCAGGATAATCTTTCCGCCACCGGGATTCGACGTGTTCAACCAGATGAGCTATGTCGTGCCCATGTCGATTCCAGTCAGATTCTGGGGCGTGGCGGCTCTTGGCAACGATCACGGGCCGGCGGCCCTTCGCCAAAAAGAGCAAGGCAAAGCTTGTGGCCACGACGGGATCTTCGATTCGTCCGCCTCGGAACGCCCCTGAAAAAGCATCTTGAGTGTTGACGAACATTTTCGCCCCCTCCAAATACCAGTCGGCCTGACCGATGTAGCGA
>CAIRDU010000156.1 GCA_903877395.1 uncultured Planctomycetaceae bacterium | reverse complement strand
TTCCGTCGCAGCGATGTTCGTCGCGGCGGCTCAAGCCGCTCGTGTGACTTTATGCCAACCGTAAATCCCAGCCATGCGGCAAGCGCATTGGCCACCTCCTGTGCCGTCTGAGGCCGGGCATCGGGATGTTTTTCCAGCATCCGGAAATAGAGTTCAACGATTGGCATGGGCAGGTCGGGTCGCTTGTCCAGTGGATTTGGGGGCGGCTCCTGCATGTGAGCTCGGATACGCTCAGCCAGCGAGCCCTTCGCAAATGGCGCAGTGCCAATGAGGAGGTAATACAGCGTGCACCCCAACGAATAGATGTCGGATCGGCTGTCGGCCTTGTGGCTATCTTTGGCTTGCTCCGGGGGGAGATAATCTGCTGTGCCGAGCACTTTCTCGTCGTGCTCTCGCGTGAGCGAGGCGGCTTCGTCCTCGTCTTCGGCACTCGCCAGAGCCAGACCAAGATCCAAGATCTTCACGGTGCCGCGTTTGTCCAAGATCAGGTTGGCTGGCTTGATATCACGGTGAATAAGCCCCTCTTCGTGTGCGGAGTGCAGGCCCAGCGCCGCCTGACGGATGAAGTCAGCGGCCTCTCGCACATCCATGTCCAGCGGCCCGCCCTGCTGCTTGACCTTATTGTATAAGTCAATTCCATCAACGTACTCCATCACAATAAAATGGATGTTGGCAGCCGCACCAATGTCGAAGGCGCGGGCAATGTTGGGGTGGTTGAGTTTGGCGGAGGCCATCGCTTCGCGTTCAAATCGTTTCAGATACGACGTTTCAGTGACCCGCTTCACCGGCAACACCTTGATAGCCACTTTTTGGTGAAGCACGGCATGTTCGCCCAGATAGACGCTGCCCATGCCACCGGCGGCAAGCAATTTTAAGAGCTTATATTTCCCTTTGAATTCTTCGGTGTCGGGGTGCTTTTCTTCTAGAAAGCCAAGAAAAAATCCTTTGTGCCTTCCCTTTCGCAGTTGGTCCATCTGCCAACCCGTCACGAGTTGGGCATTCAGAAGAGCATCTACACATGCCTCGGGCAAGGGGCCAGCGATGCCTTCCCAAGGCTTCATTGCAGCCTCGAGTTGCTTTTCGTCAACGAGTTTGCTGGCGCGCACGATGCGCAAAAAATCTTCAATCGTCTTGGGGCTTTTATCTTCTGCCATCGGATACAACTCAGTTGGAACGCACAGCTCCCCGACCCGTCTGGTACGGATCACCTCACCAATAGTATGGCCTGAATCTTGAAAAAGGGAAAATGAAAGTTTTGCTGTATACCCGCCGGGGCTGCCATCTGTGCGAACGGGTTGAGGAAATGCTGGCATTTCACGCGCCGGCCGCGGTCACGATGGATATTGGCACATCCCCTGATCTGGAGCACCTTTTTGGCACGCGGGTGCCGGTGTTGGAAGTGAACGGTCGGATCGTAGCCGAGGGACAGATTGACGAACAGGAATTGCTACGGCACTTGGGTCCGTCAGGCACCGACCCCTGACGCAGACCAACGCGACCTGATCTGTCCTGACGCAACCAAGAGTGCGTTGGGCCCCTCCCCAGAAGCGATCAAATCGCCAGCGATCAGAGCCCTAGATTGATCCCACGGCGATCCAACGCATCGGCTAAGCCAACGGCCGACACAAAGACCTCCGCATCCCATCCGGCTGCGCGGGCTGCGTGGACATTGGCCGGAATGTCGTCGCAAAAGAAAATCTGCTCAGGTCGCACGGTGGCGCGTTCGGTGGCCAGTTCATAGATCCCTCGCTCTGGCTTGAGCTGCGCAACCGTATGACTGAGCACCGTCTGCACGAAGTTACCGGGCAGCACAGAATAGTGCTTGGCAAGCAAGTGCTCCCAGTGGATTGCGCAGGTATTGGAGAGTATGCCCGTTGGACAGCCGGTTCGCTCCAACCCGGCAATCACAGGCAGCATGCCGATGTTCAGCGAGAACATGTCGCTGGCTGCGTGAGCAAGGGCTTCGGAATCGGTGGTAGTGTGCGTGCGGCTGGAAAACTGGCTATGGAATTCAGGCCAGTCAATGTGCCCCCGTTCCAGCGACTCCTGCAGGCCACCGGCCGTAACGGCAGCGTGGACCGCGACGGAGTCGATGCCGGCCAGATCAGCCATCTGCTGCCACGCTTTGGCGTGATCGAACAAAACGATCACATTGCCCAGGTCGAGATAGATAAATTGAGGACGCATAGAGAGGGGCGGCTTTCAATGAGATGACGGGGACACTATTCTCTCCACATCACCCTAGGAATTGAAGCCATGCCCATTCTGAACCGTTACAGCTCCCGAATCACCCAGCCAAGAGCCCAAGGGGCCTCGCAGGCAATGCTCTTGGGCACTGGCCTCGAGCCGGCCGACCTCGACAAGCCGCAGGTCGGAATTGCAAGCATGTGGTACGACGGCAACACCTGCAACATGCACCTCGACAAGCTTGCAACCAAAGTCCGTGAGGGTGCGGTGGCTGCAGGCATGGTGGGGATGCGGTTCAATACGATCGGTGTCAGCGATGGCATCTCGATGGGCACCGATGGCATGAGCTACTCGCTCCCATCCAGAGACCTGATCGCTGACTCGATCGAAACGGTCATGCACGCGCAGTGGTACGACGGCCTTGTGGCGATTCCAGGCTGCGACAAAAATATGCCCGGCTGCCTGATCGCAATGGGCCGCCTGAATCGTCCGTCGATCATGGTCTACGGTGGCACGATCCGGGCTGGACACCTCGCAGATGGCACCTCGCTGGATATTGTTTCTGCATTTCAGTGCTATGGAGAATATGTTGCCGGCAGAATCGATGACGCCCGTCGCAGCGATATCGTGCGGCATTCCTGTCCTGGGGCGGGTGCGTGCGGTGGCATGTATACAGCCAACACGATGGCGACCGCGATCGAGGCTATGG
>CAIRDU010000155.1 GCA_903877395.1 uncultured Planctomycetaceae bacterium | reverse complement strand
CGCACGAGTTGCGTAGTGAATCGCTCGAAAACAGCGTCATCGATGGCACGCAGGCGCCACAGTTCGCCGCTCCCCATAAAAAAGACATTCCCAGAGCCATAAAATTGCCCTGCCATATAAATCTCGCCCGACTCTCGCTGCGAAGTTAGTCCTCGCCGCGCGCCACCACCACCGGGAGCGTTGACTCGGGCGTAGACCGTTGCGCCCGGCTTGGCAATGGTGGCGTCGTAACAGGAGAACACTCCTTTTAACTCGCTCCAGACCGTCTGGCTGGCAATGCGACTGGCACCCAACCAGAGAAACTCCGCCTCTTGGCCGTCTCGTGAGAAAACTAGCGGCATCGGCTTCTCGAAGCCCGCTGGTTCTTCCAGAATGCGCTGGCTTGATCGCTTCAGTTCCACGGGGTACAGATTCCGCAACACAGCCGTCTGCGGATCGGCCAGCCAGGTATCCATAAACACATTCCCGGCAACCAGCACGAGGCCTCCCGACTCACGTGAAACCCAGCGTTCTAGTCGCGACTGTGCCGCTGGATCGAGCCGCCGCCAATCGTAGTCGAATCCGATGATCACATCGTATGCGGCCAGTTCGTCGGCAGTGGCCGGGAAAACATCCAGGATTCGCCTTGCGTCTTGGGAGACGCCAATGGCTCCCGTGCCAAGCAACACATCGACCGCGAAGCTCTTGTCTCGCTCCAGTACGTTGCGCATAAATTGATACTGTCGCGACGGGCCGCCGGCCATCAGAAGCACTTGCGTGATCCGATCGACAACCTCGATCTCAGCCGACTGCCTATTGTCGGCAGGAGTATGGTCGGCTGCTGGAGGCACAACCCGCACGAGCAGAGTGCGTCTGCCGGGGGACTCAAGGCCTGGCACATCAAAACGTACCGCAGAGAGCTCTCCATTCGCGTTGAGCAGCACGTCGGTGGCATCGATCAGCCGCCCTGCCCTGTCGTTACCTGTACCAATGCCATCGCCGGCACGATTGTTTGAGGTGTTGGCATCGGCGGCCAACTCGGAGAGTTCCACTTTCACGGTTTGGCCGGCAAATCCCTGCGCCTGCAGGTAGGCGGTAACAGCAAAGCGATCCCCTGGAAACACTCGCGAAGGCACGAGAACATCCGCTATCCGCACGTTGGTGGGCAACCGCTCCGACCCGATGCCAATCGCAAACACCGGTACACGAGCCTGGGCCAGCGATGCACCGGCCGCAGCCGGGTCGAGACCTGCGTTGTTGGCACCATCGGAGAGCACAATCACGGCAGCCAGCACGCCGTCAGGCTCTTGGTCGATCACCCGCACAAGCGTTTCACCGATGCGTGTTTCAAATCCACTTGGCGCGAGGCGTTCTCGCCATGGGATGCCGACGGAGCCTGCAACGTGGATTTCCTGAGACTCAGGAGGCGCCTCTTTGGCCGCCTTCTGGGCCGGCAATACCACTAGGGATTCGGCATCGGCATCAAATCGCCACACCGACACCTCGTGTGTGGCGGCGAGGGATTCGAGCAAGGCTCCCCGATCCAGCACATCGATGGCACGCTGCGATCGGCTGCCTGCCGTCCCTGCATTCCCATGCTTGTTTAACGCATCATCGCCGGGCATGGCATCGTCGAGCGTCATGCTGGCGCTGGAATCTACGAGCACGGCTACCCGCGATGGAAACACAATCTCGTGCTCGGCAGTCCGCTCGAAGTCGAGATACGCTGCCGCCATGGCCGCAAGTGCCCCTAACCGCAGCGTCGCCAGAACCACTCCCACGCCAAACGGTACTTCGGTGGCATCCCGGCGATACATCCACAGCACAAGCACGGCCACCGCGGCCAATCCAAACACGAAGAGCGGCATCTGCCACCACTGCGAAAAGCCATTGACCAGCACGCTCGAGATACGGTGCTGCACGCTCTGGGTTGCGGCAAACAGGGCGGTTGATAGCAGGGTAGGAACCATCGGGTGGAAAAAAGGGTGGAGTCTGGTCACACGGAACGCTTCTGGCGGACCGTGGGATGGTAGCTGGCCGAGTACGAGACGGCTTGTTCGACAAGCAACAGGGCCAGAATTGCGTACAGAAGCGGAGTCACCAGCGACACACCCGCCAGCGAACCCGAGTGGGGCTGCATGGAGGCGGCACTATCGAACCGAAAGGCCACGCCAGACAGCGTGCGATCCAACCGCTCG
>CAIRDU010000154.1 GCA_903877395.1 uncultured Planctomycetaceae bacterium | reverse complement strand
GGCAGGATATCGATGCGGTGCTGATTGCGACAGGGCCCAATTGGCACGCCACAGCCGCGATGGCCGCTGCCAAGGCAGGCAAAGATATGTATTGCGAGAAGCCCTGCACAAAAAACATTTCCCAAAGTTTGATTCTCGCGGAAACCATTCGCCGCACGGGGCGAGTGTTTCAGGCGGGCACTCAGCGACGCAACCTGCCGCATTTTGCATTCGCCTGTGCGTTGGCTCGCACCGGAAAGCTGGGCGCGATGAAGAAGGTATTTGCCCATCCAGCTGGGATGCAATCCATGATGAGTGGTTGGCTGATTCCAGAGCCCTCTCCAAATCCGGATGTCGTTGATTGGGATATGTACTTAGGGCCCGCGGCCTGGCGGCCTTTCAATTCAAAACTCTTGGATGGATTCAATTTTGAAAAAGGCGGTGGCTTGGTGGGCGGCGGAGTTTTGGAATGGGGATCCCACTGCGTGGATCTTTGTCAGTGGGCTCTAGGAGATGTGCCTCCTCCGGTTGAATACAACGCGCCCAAAGATGGGCAACTTGTCGCACGTTACGAGAATGGCGTGGAGTTGATCTTCCGCGAGACCGGCTGGATTCCTCTGGGTTCGTGTCCTGTTCGGTTTGAAGGCGAGACCGGTTGGGTCGAAGCTGGCGATAGTGGCAAGCTCGTGTTGAGTTCACCGGCCCTCCTGGCCGGCAGAACGGTCGAGGAAATTGGCGGCTATCCTGCCACCTACCACGTGCGAGACTTTCTGGACTGCGTCAAAACGCGAGGCAAGCCCAAAGGCAATGCCGACGCTGCGTGCAATGCGCACATTGCCTGCCATGCGGCCAATATTGCGCTGCACCTTGGCAGAAAGGTTCAATACGATTTTCAAAAGCACGAGTTCATCAACGACCAGCAGGCCAATCGGCTGCGATCCGAAGCGTTACGTGAGCCGTGGAGGCTCTAGTCACCAACTGAAAACAGTCAAACAGGGGTTTTTCTTTTATGCGCATGCGTGTTCACGGCCACTGCCGATGCTCGGGGTTGCGTCTCGTTGGGGTGCTCACGACAGCCGCTTTCTTGTTTGCTGATGCGGTGCCTTTTGCGCGTGCAGAGGGGTCATCGGCCGAAAAGGAGCAGAAACTGATCGCTGTCCTGCGGTCTGATGCACCGGGGGCCGAAAAAGCGATTGCCTGCAAGCAACTCGCCATTGAAGGCTCCAGTGATGCGGTGCCGGAATTAGCGAAACTCCTTATGGATCCACAATTGGCCTCATGGGCCCGGATCGCACTGGAAGCTATTCCCGGACCGGCGACTGATGAATCGCTGCGTCAGGCAACCGATTCGCTGACAGGCATTTTACTCATCGGCACGATCAATTCCATTGGCGTACGACGCGATGCCGGCTCCGTAGAAATCCTCGTCAAGCGGTTGCGTGATAAGGATGTCAGCGTGGCATCTGCCGCAGCAGTCGCGTTGGGCCAGATTGGAAATTCTGCTGCTGCGGAGGCTCTTCGAAAATCGTTGCCAACGGCTTCTGCCGCAGGTTCTCCCGTCTTTGTTTCAGCCGTGGCTGAAGGGTGCGTGCTCTGTGCCGAGCGTTTGCTGTCGACGGGGAAGTCTGCCGATGCGGCCGCGATTTATGATGATGTGAGGCATGCAAAAGTGCCGCAGCAAAGAATCGTGGAAGCAACTCGCGGAGCTATTCTGGCCCGGCAGAGCGACGGCATTCCAATTCTGCTAGAGCAGTTTCGCTCGTCAGAGAAGGAACTCTTCAATGTTGCACTCATCACGCTTCGGGAGCTTCCCGGTGGCGAAGTGGATGCGGCGATGGTGGCTGAAATGCAGAAAGCAACGCCCGAGCGAGCGGCCTTGATTATTCAGGCAATGGCTGATCGCCCAAAGACCACCGTGCTGCTACCAGCTTTGGTAACGGCGGCTCGACGCGGCCCCAAGCCAGTGCGACTCGCGGCCCTCAACGCCCTTTCACGGGTTGGAGATGCGTCTTGTTTTGTGCCGCTGCTGGAGATCGGCAGGGAAGGCGATGCGGAACTGGCGCAGGCGGCGATGCAATCGATCGCCGATCTTCCGGGTGAGTCAGTGAATGCGGCAATCGTTGCGAAGCTCGCCACACCAGAAGGTCAGAGAGACCCTCTGGTGATTGAGGTCATCGGACGGCGAGGGATCGTTGCTACGGCGGCGCTGCTCTCATCGCTTGAGCATTCAGAACCTCGCGTGCGGTCCGCTGCGTTGACTGCCTTGGGCGAGACGGTGGGACTCGCCGAGCTGCCTGTATTGATCGCGACGGTTGTGGCCGCCAAGCATCCGGAGGACGCCCTGGTGGCGGAGAAGGCCTTGAAGTCGGCGAGCGTTCGGATGCCAGACCGAGAAGCGTGCGCTGCGATTCTTGCGTCGGCTGTTGAACGGTCGCCGTCGGTGCCGACGCAGGTGGTATTGCTCCAAATCGTAGGTGCAGTGGGCGGAACAAAAGCATTGGAGGCAGTCGGTGCCGCTGCAAAGAAAAAAGATCCTCTGTTGCAAGATGCTTGTAGCCGCCTGTTGGGCGAGTGGATGACCGTCGACGCGGCTCCTGTATTGCTGGATCTTTCCAAGACAGCCGAGGGGGAGAAGTATCAGTTGCGGGCCCAGAGGGGCTACATCCGCATTGCACGGCAGTTTGTGATGCCAGAAAAGCAGCGGGCGGAGATGTGCCGGCAGGCGTTTGCCACCTCCAGCCAGACGGCAGAAAAAAAGCTGGTGCTGGAGATTCTAAAACGGTATCCAAATCTCGACTCGTTGACGATCGCCATCAACGCCATTGGTTCGGCTGATGTCAAGGACGAAGCCACTGAAGCCGCCAGAGCCATTGGGGGAAAGCTGGGCAACTCGGTAGAAGCCAAGGCTCTTCTCACCAAGGCTGGCCTCAATTAACAACGTACGTGTAAGCCAGTAACACCGAGCGAGTGGGTGTGGATTCCCGCCATGGCACGTACCAGAGGCGATTGCGGCGCTACCGCAGTGGAACTGGCATCGGTATCGCAGCGGGTTGCATCAACGCTCCTTGCGAGGCAGGCAGTTCCCATGGGCTGAAGGCCGCCCAGACAGGATTATGATCCGATACTTCAAGGGCCTTGTCGATCGACAGTCCAAACGTGTTCTGGAGGTCGACCACGCCCCACCGACCGGTGTACTCGCGGGTGGCGATTGGGTCAAAGATGAGGTTGTCGTATGTCTTCGTGCGGCGAGTGTTGGTTGGCACGCCCGAAATGGCCCATCCGATGCTGGGTATTTTTTTAATTCGGCCAAACTGCATTGGGGAGGCGTTGAAGTCACCGAGTAAAATCACGTCATCCTCATCGGGCCGAGCCGACCGCATGACGACGAACACGTCGGCCAATGCATCAACTTCTTGCGACACCTCGTCAGGGTCGGTGTGGGTGTCGACCATCCAGAAGCTGAAGCCGCGTTCGGGCGGGGCGGTGCGAACGCGAAAGCGGGCATACATCGGAGGGCGATGGAGCCGGTCGGCAGGGTCTCGCATGGTGCCCACAGATGCGGTGTCAAGCTCGATGCGGTTGGTGTCATAGATGAAAGTGTATTGCTCTTTGCTCGCCGTGCGGCCCAGTCGTGGCCCGATGACGTGTTGATAGCGGCTGCCATCGGCGTTAATCGCTCGGATGAAATCGGGGATAATCGCATCGGATTTTGCGCGCACCTCTTGGATCGCAACGATGTCGAAGGTGCGCACGACACGGGCGAGCACGTCGACCACTTGTGGTTTGGCCATCTTCGACTCACCAAACACCTGAATGTTAAAGCTGGCAACGAGTACCGCATCAGACGGTTTGGCCTGCGGTGGAGTCGTTGGAGGCACAGGCCCCGGCGCGGCGAACGGCCCCGCCGCTGGAGCGGATGCGGGTGTTGATGCCGGTGCGGGTTGCAGCCTCGAGGGCTGTGCGGCAGCAGCACTAGGGGCATAGGCAATCGACGCTGTAGGAGCCGACGGTGCATGGATCCCAGGGGCAGCGGTGCTGGGAATCCAACTGTTTGCGTCGGGTTTCGTCGTCTCGACGGCTTGGGCCTGTGGGCCGTCGAGTCCGAGGGTCGATGCCAGTGCCGAAATGCGTGGGCCAAGCCAAGGCAGATCTGGCATCACCCAACCGGTTGCACCGGCGCCGCCAATCAGCGTTGCGATGGTTGTGAGAGCCGTCCAGAAAAAGCTGGAGGAGGCATTCGTTTCCTTTTTCTTGTGTGCCATCCGCCGCCTCCGTGCGTCGCGCCTGTGGCGAGGGGATCGCGGTGCACCCCTGCCCGATCGCCATCCGTGGCGACCACCCGAGTGAACGGATCTTCCTTTTCTATCGGCAACACCGAGGCCGGTTGTTTGGGAAGCTTCTCAAGCAATGGTAAGGGCCGCCAACCGGTTGGCTTACGAACCGATCGCCTCGAGAGCCTCGCTGGCAAGGAGGGCCAGTCGGGAATCACTCTGTCCGGCAGCCTGCAAGAGGACCGGGCGTGCCGAGAAAGCGGCAGGACCGATCTGCCCCAGCGCCCAAGCCGCGCGCTGCCGTACCGAGAGGTCGGCCGACGAATCAATGCAGGCCGCCAGCGCAGCTACCGCAGACGCCGCACTCTGCCCGGATCGCCCGACGAGTGTAACGGCCCAGTAGGCAATCAGCGGCTTGCTGTCGGTGACGAGTTGGACGAGATGTTGGATCGCATCTATCGGTGGAGGACCGAAGTCTTCCAGTGCTGCAATTGCCCATTCGCGGACTCGTTCATCGCAGTCACCACAGGCTCGCACCAACGGGAGCGTCGCCAACGATGCCGCTGAGGGTGTTTCGCCGTTCGGGCATGCCTGGCAAGCATGACAGAGCATTTCAGCCGCTTCGGCTCGCTGACAAGCATCGTTTGAGGCAAGCTTTTCTATGAGCTTCGCCACATCAGGATTGTTTGCAGTGCTCATGGGAGGTGTACTCCTGCATCAATGCCCTCGGGCCGCCAGTCGATGAGTTCCATTTCGGCTGTGCGACGCCCCCGAAATTCATTGATCTTTGGCTTGAAAGCAACGTCAAATGGCTGGCCTGGCTGCGGCAGATGAGGGAGCCATTCGGCAGCGCCAAACGCGACGGCTCGCACCCGTGCGCCGTGCTGCGTGAGATTCATCGAGAGGTGTCGCGCCCCCACGCCGATCGTGCGAGGTGGCTCGGTGAGACGCACGCTCGACGCGCAAAGCACGGGCCTGCGATTGGACTGGCCAAACGGAGCCAGCTTTTCGAGTTGCTCGACGGTATCAAGCGTGAGGCCAGCCAGTGTTGTCTCGCCATCGATCATCACCTCCGCCTGTCGCAGCGAGGCGGGCATTCTGTCTGCGACGGCCGCTACAAACGCACGGCGGAAGGCATCGATGTTTGCATCCTCGATGCGCAAGCCAGCCGCTGCGGCATGCCCCCCACAACTCAGCAGATGTTCCCGGCAGGAGAGCAACGCTTCGTGAACGTCAAACCCAGGCACGCTGCGCAGGCTACCAATACCCGGCCTGCCTTGATGCTCGTCTTGTGCAATGATGACAACCGGTCTGTGAAACCGCTCCGCCAGTCGGCCGGCCACGATTCCCACCACACCCGGATGCCAGCCTCGCTGGGCCAGCACGAGGGCTGCGTCGTCTTCGGGATGAAAGAGTTCCGTGGCCTGTTTTGTGGCTGCCAGTTGGATGCTGCGATCGATAGAGTCTCGCTGGTCGTTGAGTTCATGGATCCAGTCGGCGAGTTGGACAGCGCGAACGGGGTCGGCCGTGATCAACATTTCAATTCCATACGCAGCCTGCCCGAGCCGGCCGGCCGCGTTCAGGCGAGGCGCTAGCCGAAACGCCACGTCCTCGCTTTCGAGCTTCGATTTCTCGTGCAGCTTCGCCAACTGCATGAGTCGAGCGATGCCCGGGCCACCCCGATTTCGCAAGCATTCCAAGCCGTGTTTCACATAGATTCTGTTTTCATCCAAGAGCGGCACGACATCGGCCACGGTGCCAAGCGCCGCCAGCCCGATCGATCGCAGCAGCATCTCCCGGAGGCGTGGCGTCACCTGCTTGGCGCCGCAGTGTCGCGTGGCAATCGCCCACGCCAGCTTGAGCGCGACTCCCGCGCCGCAGAGTTCGCCAAACGGATAGTTGGATCCAGGCAGTCGGGGATGCACAAGCACGGTGGCCTCGGGGAGCGTATCAGCAAACGAATGGTGATCGGTGACGATCAGTTCGAGACCGAGTTTTTTCGCGGTGAGTGCCTCGGCGACGCTTGCAATGCCGCAATCAACCGTAATGATCAACTCGGCACCCTTGTTGGCGAGCGTTGTGAGCGCGTCACTGTTGAGGCCGTAGCCCTCGTCGAATCGGTCGGGCACATACCACGTGGGCGTTGCGTCGATCGCTTCAAGGCATGCGATTAAGATCGCCGTGGCGCACATGCCGTCGGCATCGTAATCGCCGTAGACAACAATGCGCTTGCCAGCTTTGGCCGCCGCATAGATGCGGTTGGCGGCCTCAGGAATCCCTGGAAGCAGTTCGGGGTCGCGAAGATCCGAGAGAGAGCCCGCAAGAAATGACTTCACAGCCAAAGCGTTAGTGAGGCCACGGGCTGCGAGCAACCGGGCCACGATCGACGACACGCCCGCCGATCGTTCAAGTCCGGTGACCACGGCTTGATCGTGCGGCTGAATATGCCAGCGTTTGGGCATCGAATGGGTCCCTTGGGAAACAGCAGTCGCAGTATACAGGATCTCAATACAGGGCGAGAGATAGAAAGATTTTCGGTGGCTGTGCCTGCCGGTGGGTGGGGTGGATTCGTACTCGGCCAGTGACTCGCTATAGTGTGCATCTTCGCCGTCACTCATGTCTGTTGTTTTACAGAGGTTCTCATGTCGAGTGTTGCTACAAACTTTCCGCAACTTCCGGTAAAGCCACATCGAAATGATGTGCCAAAAGACAAGGTGCTCTGCGAATACTGTACGGCTAAGTGCTGCCGCTATTTTGCGTTGCCGCTGGAAACACCGACAACTCGCGAAGAGTTCGAATACATCCGCTGGTTTCTTCTGCACGATCAGGCTTCGGTGTTTACTGAGGACGGCGATTGGTATGTCTGTGTGCACACCGTTTGCAAGCACCTGCAGGCCGATCAACGCTGCGGCATCTACGAAACTCGCCCCCAGATTTGTCGCGAATACACGACGAAAGACTGCGAGTACGAAGACGACTGGGTGTACGACCAATATTTCGAGACGGCCGAGCAGGTGGAAGAATACATGGATGCCGTGCTTGGCCCAGGCGGCGAGCACATCGGAGATGGCCACAAGCAAAAAAACAGACAGCGTTCGATTCGCAGCGCAAAGCCCGCCCTTCTCCCCATCCTATAAAAATAAACGGTGGCTGCCACCGTTTATTGTGAGGTTGTTTTGTGATCGAGCCACGCACGCTAAAAGGGTTTCGCGACCACTTGCCGGCGCAGGCGCTGGCACGCGAAAATATTTTGGATATTGCGCGTCGGGTCTACCGTTCCTACGGCTTTGCGCCGATCGACACGCCAGCCCTTGAATATCTGGAGATCCTGACTGGAAAGGGAAGCGACGAAACAGACAAGCAACTCTATCGATTCAAAGATCATGGCGGTCGCGATGTTGGAATGCGGTTTGATCTGACCGTGCCCTTGGCTCGGTTTTGTGCGCAGCACATCGCCACGCTCGGCACGCCCTTCAAGCGGTATCAGATGGCCAGTGTGTGGCGTGGCGAAAACACGCAGCGGGGCCGCTATCGGGAATTTATGCAGTGCGATTTTGACACGATTGGCACTACAAGCCCCGTGGCCGATCTCGAAACAGTGCTGGTTGCGCACGATGTGCTCAAAGCCATCGGCATTGAAAAGTTCACTGTGCGAGTCAACGACCGCCGCGTGCTCAGCGGGATGCTCCAGGAACTCTCGCTAGCCGATCGATCGACCCATGTACTGCGTTCGCTCGATAAACTCGGCAAGGCGACATCCGAGGCGGTGGCCGCAGAGCTCAGTTCGCACCGCGTCCCGGACGAGGCGATCGCAAAGCTTCTGTCTATGGCGCAGCTCCGGGGCACGCCAAGCGTCGTGCTCGCGGCGCTCGACACGTTGGTCGGCTCGTCGGAAATCGGTCGGGTTGGTGTGGCGAGCTTGCGAAGAGTGCTCGACGGCGTGCAGAAGGCAGGCGTGGCGGATGGACGGGTAGTAGTCGATCCATCGATTGCTCGAGGGCTCGACTACTACACAGGCATTGTGTTGGAAAGCTTTCTGGACGAACTACCGGGCCTCGGCAGCATTTGCTCTGGCGGCCGCTACGACAATCTGGCGGGTCTTTACACAAAGCAGTCGCTGCCGGGCGTGGGGGCTTCGGTGGGAATCGACCGGCTTCTAGCGGGCCTTGAAGAGTTGGGACGACTCCACCTGACGGAGACCCCGGCAGACGTGTTCCTCGTATTTTTTTCAGAGGAACATCTGGGCGACTACCTCCGCGTGGCAGCGGCACTCCGCGTGGCCGGCATGGCCGTGGAATTTTTCCCCGAGGCCAAGCGAGTCGGGCAACAGCTCAAGGTGGCTGCCAAGAAGGGGTTTCCTGTGGCACTTTTGATCGGCAGCGACGAATTTGCCGCTGGCACCGCGCAACTGAAGAGCCTCGCCACGCAGGCGAGCGCCACAATTAATTGGCACGGTGATCTGCACGTGCTGGTGGATGCCATTCACTCCCAACTCCAGGCCATTCGGGCCAAGCACTGATCTGGATGGCTGTGCGGTTTGTCATGACGGATCATGACGGATCTGGATATAAAAAATATCAGTCCGTGCACAGAAGCGATCGCTAGTCTTTTTCGGCTTGGCACATTCGCTGTCGGTAAAGGAGCAGGCCGTGGCTGGCATGGTATAAGGCCCCGCACTCCACATCCAGATCTGCAGTCTGTTCGAGGTAAGTTATAAGTCGTTGAGCGGCCCTCTGGACCCACGGTTCACTCAGTCGCTGGTCATCGAGCGACGCCACGAGGACTTCAAAAATATGCCCTGTGGTACTCAGCTTTGCAAAAGTATCGGCCGATGTGCCGGGGCGGTCGAATGAATGGATTGAAAAGCTGCCATCTGCCTGTTGGAACCGGCGGGCACGCTCAATAGCAGATTCTATCGTGTTGTCTGCGGCCGCCCAGCCACCGGAGAGTTGTGGTGGATGCTTGCGTTGATGCGTGGTGTTAGTGGAGTTCGTGGCGATGTGGCGGTTGAGTGCTGAAACCAAACCGTAGAGCCGGTGTGCGCCGCCGCAGGCACTGGCAGAAAGATCCGCAGCGGCCTCCATGGCAACAACGCGTTCGGTGGTCCATGTGGATCCATCCCGCGCCTGCCACTCAGTATCCGGTGGCAGATAGGCTGAGAGCGCCATGAGCGTCCACGTGGCTTCCTGTCCTGGCTTGATGTCGGCCTGCGCCTGCGTAAGAAGATCGTTGACGGTGTACTGCTTGCCGGCCACGACAAGCTTTGTATCGAGTGGAATTCCTGTCAGTCCGCACTGCGAGAGATACCCCAGCCATTGATCGGGATGCCCTTGGCCCGTCGTGCTGCCTTCTTCGACCACCGCAAATACTCCCGCCTCTCCCCGCCGCAACGACCAGCCCTTCAAAGTGCCATCGTCCAGCAGGTACTCAAGCGCCGACGACACGCTGCCGTCGTGTGCCAACGGAAACTCCGGCCCAAACGCCAGAATGCCATGCACCACCTGCCATGCCCCGAGGACCGAAGCGTAGAGAAGCCGAGCGTCGCGGGCGTGATTTAAAACGCTGTCGATGCGGCTACAGAGGCTTTCTCTCGCCATCGCTGGATCGAGAGGGGCGTTCTGCCCCGCTGCCACAGGGAAAGAGACGGCTGTACCCGGTTGCGTGGCTGGACTGCCGCATCCAGCGAGCAATAAAAACGTCAGGGCAGCCAAAATAGTGGATAGAACCTCGTGGAGATAATCGATGCGAACTTTTCGACTGAAGGCTGCGTACATACGACCGTTCCTTTCAGCAGTGGCTGATGTGGGTATGAATCGGGGGGGGGACGGCGG
>CAIRDU010000153.1 GCA_903877395.1 uncultured Planctomycetaceae bacterium | reverse complement strand
CGATTGGCATAGCCGCGGGCAATATTCACCACCAGCCGGAGGTTGGCTCGGATCATGTGATCGCGGGCTGAGGCATCGCCTTTTCCAATCGCTACTGCCAGTCGCTTTTCGTCGTCGGCGGTGAGAAGCGAGGTGGCGTTGATGTCGCGCAGATAGGTTTCCAGAGGATTCTGTACAGCAGCGGAAGGCAGTTTACGACGTGGAGCAGCCATGGTGTGGTGACAACCGTAAGTGTTTGGTGGTAGTGTGACGGTGAACGGACTGCAGACGATGGACGAAGATTGCACGCCGGAGGTGAGCGGTTTTCCCAGTGGTGTGTTCCACTGTGGCCGCTGCTCCATCCGACTCACACCCGTGATATCGGTGCAGTCCATAGGGCAACTGGACAAGGAGGGAAAGAAAGGCGTTCTGTATCGCCTGAATCGAGCGTGGCGATTCTCCGGCTTCAGCCGACTGCGGTGGCTTCAGTTGAGCCAAGCGACCAATCAATATGGACCAACTCGGGCGTGGCTCCGATGCGCACCGGGAGGAGCGAGGTGCCAATGCCTCTCGAAACATAGAGCGGCGGCCCGTCGCCTTCATACCATCCGGCCACATAGCGGCCACTGCCTCTGGGCCGCACCATCGCAATTCCCAGCGGTGCAACTTGCCCGCCATGCGTGTGTCCAGAGAGTACAAGACTGGCAGGATGCTCTCTGGGTAAATGCATGGCATCGCGAGCGGCTGGACAATGAGTCAGCACGAGGTGGTGTTTGGTGGGAGTGGCATCGCGTAGGGCGGCTTTGGCGTCGGGATGGCCGCCAACAAAATCATCCAGCCCAGTCACTCGCACTGGCACACCATTTTTTTCCAATTCGACTGAACGGTTGATGAGCAACTCGATGCCGTGCTGGTCGTAGAGGCGATGAAGCGCTTCCAAGGAGATACCCGAGTGGTGCTCCCAGTTCCCAACGATGGCAAACGTGCGAGGCTGCCGAGGGCACTCTCGCAAAAATATTTCCAGTTGCCAGAGCGCAGCCGGAGTGTCCACGATGTCGCCTGTGAACACGAGCACGTCAGGCTGGCACTCGTGCAATTGCTCGAGTAATCGCTGCTCGAGGCCACCCATCCGTCGCAGGTGCAGATCGCTGATTTGCAGGAGCCGCAAGTTGGCGTTTGCTTTGGAAGCAGCATTCCCAAAACGATGCACGCTGGTTACAAGCCGATGCGGTGTGATCAGGAAGCCATCGATGGCACCCACAAGCGGCACGGCGGCTGTGAGCAACCCAGCCCGTGCGAGCAGATCACGACGACGATACCTAACGTGGAGAGGCGACTGCTTCACGTGCAGGCTCCTCGCGGCGGACGCCCGGACCGAGCGTGTTATCGAGGAATTCAAGCAGAGCCCGGCCAGCGGGTGACGAGCGATCTAGCGTGGGCTTGTGGCCTCCGCCCTCGAGTACCAGCAGTGAACTTTCGACGCCGGCGGCCCGCAGGGCAGCATCCAGACGCACGCTCTGGGCAACGGGGATTGTCTGGTCGCCATCGCCGTGTACCAACAGGAAAGGGGGATCATCGGCCGATACGTGTGCCAGCGGACTGGCTCGTTGTGCCGCCTCACGAAACTCAGGCAGTGGCCCGCCAATGAGCAGGCTGGCCGGAGATGCCGGACGATCGTGTTCTGGTCCAAGGGTTGTGAGGTGGCTGGGCGCGGCAATGGCGCAGACCGCTGCCACGCGTGCTGTTGGAGTGGACAGGCCAACGAGCGACGCCAGATGCCCCCCCGCTGCCGCACCGACGACAGCGATGCGTTTGGGATCGATTCCCCATACATCGCAGTTGCCTGCGATCTCGGCAATGGCGGCGCGACAGTCGTCAAGTTGCGCAGGGAAGACGGCTGTGTCGCTGAGACGGTAGCCGATGCTGGCCACCGCATAGCCCTCCTCGGCCATCCACGCAATCGGACAGTCCGCCCTCGAGCCATCACGCCACGTGTTGCCGTGGATCCACACCACCAGCGGGAGGCCCCCACCGCCACACTGGGCGGGCAGAAAAATATCGAAGCGTTGTTGGCTGGTTTGCTGTTCGACATACGCTTGATCACGGTGTGCGATCACTTTTTGTACAGCCGAAGGAGTCGGTGACGAGAGGGCGGCAAAGGGCGACGCGAGCGTTGTTTCTACAGGGATCACAACCCCCTGCAGGGAGGCCTGCGAGCGTGGGATCACCGACTGCATCGCTGGCAGCTGGATCGGGGTTTGGGGCAGGGACGATTGCACATCCACGGGGAGATCGTCCAGCGGCATCCGTCGCCGTGACATGGCGCGTCGCTGGGCTCGTCTGGTGCCCCGTCGGCCGGCAGGCACCTCCGCCTCAAACGGCGTATCGGACGTAGCTCGTGGGTCGTCCCTCCACGCCAGTTGCACAGTCGACCAGTCGCGGTCCGGGGCAGGATTTTCAGCAGCCCACGGCCCTGGGGATGCAATGCAGGCCAGAACCACGAGGCTAGAGGTCACGAGACGCAGGGGTGAGTGCCTTGGAAATGACGCAGCAGAGTACGCGAAATCGACGAATGTCATGGCGGGTCCAAGCGGCGTCATGAGGTCATGGGCTGGTCCAGCCCAAAT
>CAIRDU010000152.1 GCA_903877395.1 uncultured Planctomycetaceae bacterium | reverse complement strand
GAGCACAGCGAGCGACACAGATCCATGCACAAAGCCGAGCCTGTGGAGTTCCGCCACTGCTCGCACGATCGAGACGATGAGAGGTCCCACTGTGGCAATCGTCAGCGGCCTGCTGCGTCCCATCGATTCAATGAGCGGTGTGCCAACCACATCTTCGCAGACAATAAAGCGATTCGCTTCGCTCTGCTCAAGCGCCCAGGTGCGACTGAGCATCGGATCGGCCACCTCATGAGCACTTTTTGTGCGCTGCACGATGGTGGTCCAGATATCGAGCCGCTTACAGAGGGCTGCGTTGAGCAGGCTCAGGCAGACAGTACGGCCGGAAGGCTCATGCCTGGCTCGGAAGAGCAGTGCCGACTGGGTGCCGCTGGCGTGCCCTGTTTCGAGACGTTCTAAGAGTCGGTAATCGCCGATGAAGAACGGGCCTCGCTCGCCGCGAGCCAGATGCTTGGCCTGCCAACCGCTGAGCACGCTGCGTTTGACAAGCCACTTTGCAATCAACGGCGTGCGATCAGTTAGCTCTGCTGTGGCTGCCATCGGTGGGAATGGCAGACCCTCAAATTCGCGTCGCAAGCTTTCCAAGAGGCCGCGGTCCACGAGTTTGCTCGCAGCTACAAGCTTCCAGAAGTCTTCGGGGGCGGGAACTGGCATCGCTGCGTTGCATCCTGGTGCTGATCCAAGAAGGCAATCCTACCGGTTTTTCTCGCGGATGAAAAAGCCTCGACCATTCCCGGCGGTGGACGAGGATTCACTCGCAACTGAGGTGAAATCCTGGCGGCCTGACTTGTCGCTAGGTGATCCCCTTCAGCTTACGCCTCGGGCTTCTCGAGGCAGTCGCAACAGAGAGAAGGGTGTATTCGTGTCGTACGTCTTTCTGACGCATCCACAGTACCACTTGAAAACAGGAAACTGCCGTAGGTTTTTTGAAGTGAAAACAAGTCGTGGATGAATTTCCCAACGGGCTGCTAAGATCAATGGGCGTTGAGCCTTGCAGCCCTGTTTGAATTGTCTGCCCTGAGGAGTGACACCGTCTCATGCGTTCCAGCGAAGCTACGAGGATTTACTTCGACCGAGCAGCGGATCAACTTGATCTTTCCGAAAACATGCGACGCCTTCTCCTCACGGCAAGGCGAGAAGTGCAAGTGCAGATTCCTGTGGAGATGGATTCGGGCGATCTCACGACATTCATCGGCTACCGCGTGCAGCACAACAACGCACGCGGGCCAATGAAAGGTGGATTGCGATACCACCCACAGGTTGACCTCGACGAGGTGCGGGCACTGGCCTCGCTCATGACGTGGAAAACGGCCGTCGTGAATATTCCCTACGGCGGCGCGAAAGGAGGCATCTCGCTGGACGCGTCCACGCTCTCCATACGAGAACTGGAGCGAGTGACGCGACGCTTCGTGGATGCCATCCACGATCTCTTCGGCCCCGACGTCGATATTCCCGCTCCCGACATGGGCACCACACCGGAGGTGATGGCGTGGATCATGAACCAATACGGCAAATACCACGGCTTCTCGCCAGCGTGCGTGACAGGGAAACCGGTTGAATACCACGGCATCCCCGGCCGCGACGAAGCCACTGGCCGTGGCGTCGGTAGCCTCACGCTCAAGCTTCTCAGCCGTTTGGGACGACCGCTCCCAGGCACCACCGTTGCCATTCAGGGCTTTGGCAACGTCGGCTCCCACACGGCGAAATATCTGCACGACGCTGAATGCCGCATTGTGGCTGTGAGCGATGCCTTTGGGGGCTTCCATCGGGCCGAGGGGCTGGATGTGCTCGAACTGCATCGGTATATCAACGCCCACTCCGGCAAGTTGGAAGGCTTCCCGGGCGGCGATCGGCTCACGAATGCGGAGTTGCTCGCGATGGAATGCGATGTGCTCATACCCGCAGCGCTCGGCGGCGTGCTCACCCAGGCAAACGCCGCATTGGTGCGAGCCCCGATCATTGTGGAAGCAGCCAATGCCCCTATCGAACCTGAGGCCGATGCCATCTTTGATGAGCGAGGCATCACCGTTCTGCCCGACATCCTTGCCAATGCCGGAGGCGTGACGGCCAGTTGGTTTGAGTGGGTGCAAAACCGACAGTATTACCAATGGGGATTAAACCGCGTACGACAGGAACTGGATCGGATTCTAGGCGAGGCATTTGAGCAAGTCTGGCAGCTTTCCATGTCTCGCAAAGTGCCGCTTCGCACCGCAGCCTACATGCTGGGCGTTGGCCGCGTTGGTCGCGCAACGGTCTTGGGCGGCGTCGAATGAGCCGATATTTTAGCGAACAGCTGGGCCGGGGCGATACCACTGGCCCCTGAGCCAGTCGGCAATCAGATCGACCTGTTCTCTTGAGAGCATTGGAGCAGAGCCCTTTTCGATCTTTCCAAAGCTGGGCATGCGATCGTTGGATGCGCCATAGAATCGCTCATGCGTGGGATCGGTGATGATACCCACGAGCCACTCCCGCGATCCCCAACCGTTGAGTTCAGGGGCAGAGCCTAGGGCTGTGCCATTCTCTCGAAACGCGTGGCAGGCACCGCATCGCTGCGTGTCAGCAATCAGCGACCGCCCTTTCTCAACCAGTTCAACCCTAGCGTGTGCGTCGCTGCTGTGGGGTGCATCCGCTCGCCCTGCCTCTTGGCTCATGGCAACTTCCACAGCCTTGATCTCCTCCAGCGTCCACGCATCGCGGTCGGCCAAATCGCCCGTTACAAAGTTTACCATGTCGCCATCTTTGTGGGCCGTGTTGCCAAAGTAGGCTGGGCCAGCCACCTGATGGGGATCCAGCACTCCGCGAATCCACGCGTCACCACCAAACCCAAAAAGGTTGGCCGCTGAGGCCTTGGCAAACTGGGCGTCAGCCACGCTCGCTGTAGGGTCGACGTGGGAATGGCAACTCCCGCAATGCTGTGCAAAAAGGCGTGGGCCCTGACTCAGGGCATCGTGACGAACTAATTCAAGCGCGCCAGACGGCGGAATACGCTCTGGGCGGCCTGCCAATTCGATGGCCCGCTCGGCGTCTTTCTTGGCCTGGGATGAGGCTTCTAAAAATGCCTGCGAGTGGCGAACGGCATCCCACTTCTTGCGCCGCTTTTCAAAAGCTGCAATCTGGGATGCATCATTTCCAAATGACGCCGCGATTGTTGCCTTGTCGCCGCCTGTCTGTTCGAGCAAGGCGGGCACGTCAGCTAGTGATGCTGGATCGATCCACCGGGCGCAATAATCTTCGTGGAGGGCCATTGCGGTGAGGAGTCCGACTCCGGCGAGGAGGGTGCATGTGAAAACGATATTCAAGCGGTGGCCGAGGTTCCAGCGACCAATGATCGGCATCAGAAACATCACGCCCAT
>CAIRDU010000151.1 GCA_903877395.1 uncultured Planctomycetaceae bacterium | reverse complement strand
GTGGCTTGGAAATTGCTCTACGCGAGTGCCATCGATCGTGTAGCCAACACAGATTTTGAGCTCGTTCAACCCGCCAAGCACATCCACCAGCATGACGGCCAGTTCGTCGACGCCAGAGAGCCTCGCCGAATAGCGAGCCGCGACGGCGTCAAACCAACCGCAGCGGCGAGGCCGCATCGTTACAGTGCCGTATTCGTGCCCGCGTTCGCGGAGATGCTCGCCCACGGCATTGATTTGTTCGGTGGGGAGCGGGCCGCCACCAACGCGAGTGGAATAGGCCTTCACCACGCCGATGACTCGTTGAATCCAGCGGCCTGGCACACCGGAACCGCTCGCTACACCGACTCCAGAAGAGTTGCTGCTGGTAACAAACGGAAACGTGCCATGGTCGATATCCAGCAAAGCTCCCTGCGCACCCTCAAAGAGCAAACGCTTGCCTGCTTCAACGGCGTCGAGCAGGTAGGCAGTGGTGTCGCAGACATACGGTCGCAGCCGCTCGGCATATCCCATGGCATCGGCGTAAATGGCCGCAGGGTCGAGAGTTGTCGTTGCCGAATCCTTCGCGGATTCCTGCGGAAGGGCTGTTGCTTGCCAGCCCGCAAACAATCGCTGCTTAAAGGCGATGATGTGGTTCAGTTTTTCTTGGAAGTCATCCCGGTAGAGATCGCCCAATCGGATCGCCAGCGAGCGGCCAACTTTGTCGCGATAGCAGGGGCCAATGCCTCGGCCGGTTGTGCCGATAGCCTCGCCGCCCGACAGGCTGGAGTCGAGCAGGCGGTCTTCCACAACATGCCAAGGGAACACTACATGTGCCCGGTCGCTGAACCGCAGTTTGTCGCCCATGCGAACGCCACGCGATTCGAGGCCGTCGATTTCCTTGAGCACGCTGGCCGGATCGAGCACGACCCCGCCTGTCACAACGCACGTCACGCGATCGCGGAGAATGCCGCTTGGAATGAGCGACAGTTTCCACGTTTGGCCGTCCGAGACGACTGTATGGCCGGCATTCGCGCCCCCTTGGTAGCGGACAACAATGTCGTGATTTTCAGTAAGAATATCGACGAGCTTGCCCTTGGCCTCGTCGCCCCATTGCAGGCCGATAACGCATGTGCCGGGCACAGTTGGAGATCCTCACAAAAAAAGAAACAGCAAAACAAGCGACAAGCGGAGGGGTGCCTGTATGAGGCATCCCCCTTAGAGTGTAAAATTGCTGGAAACCCGGTCAAGCGATGGCACGGGAGTGCGAGGGAGGCGACGTTTTTATCGCGTCATTTGGACGAACCGGGTCGCCTGGCCTCGCTTGACATTACACTCAGGAACTCTATGAAACCGATTGCCGGAACAGTCCATCACGTCAGTGAATCGGAACGAGGACAAACTCTTGCCGCTTTTTTGCGCACCAAGCTCGGCGACACCAGTTGGTCGCACGTGCAGAAGATGGTGCGGGCGCGGCACGTGATGATTCACGGCAATATCTGCACCGATGTGGCCAGACGGCTTCAAGATGGGGAGGTGGTCAAGGTGCTCGACATCGCTGCTGTTGCGCCGCCCAAAGCCGAAGCCTTGCGGATTGTGCATCTGGATGACTCCGTGGTTGTCGTGGAGAAGCCGACGGGTGTGACAACAACGCGGCACAGCGAGGAGCAGGCGTGGTCGCCCCGCCGTCGGCAAGTGCAGCCCACGCTCGACGAGATGGTGCCCGTAGCAGTTGCCCGTTATCTGGCTGCACGGCGTGGAAAGGACAGCAAGAAAACGCGTCGCAGTCCGCCGGTGCGGGCCGTACACAGGATTGATCGCGAGACAAGCGGGCTCGTTGTGTTTGCCCGCACAGTGCCTGCCGAACGGATCCTCGCCGACCAATTTCGTGCTCACACCACGCACCGACGGTATCTAGCGGTGGCCGTGGGTCGTGTGCAGGCTGGCATGATGATCTCAAACCTAGTGCGAGACCGAGGCGACGGCAAGCGAGGCTCCTCGGGCACAGAAGACGGCAAACGCGCTGTTACGCACGTCACGCCAGTCGAGCATTTTGGCGACGCGTACACACTCGTCGAGTGCCGACTTGAAACGGGACGCACGCACCAGATTCGAATTCACCTCGCCGAGAGCGGTCATCCGGTTTGTGGTGATCGCGTCTATTCGGCACCCCGAGGCGTGGAGGCTTTTGACGATTCAGGGGCGCCTCGTGTGGCGTTGCATGCTGCGGAACTCGGCTTCGTGCACCCTGTGACGGGGGAGGATCTGCGAGCGGTCAGCCCGCTGCCAGTCGATATGCAGAAACTCATTGCATTCTTGCGAAGCAGTCATCAAGCAACGCCTGCCGCAGCGAGGGGCGAGACAAAGACGGGCAAGCCGGCAGGGAAGCTTGGTGGGAAGCCAGCAGAGAAGCCAGCGGGCAAGGCTGCGGACACGACCGCATCGCATTCAGGGGCTCAGGGCGTTACTCAATCGTCGCGGACTCGCCACCGGCCCGCGTCGAAAGGGCCTTCCACACGGCCAAATCGACCGCGTCGGAAATAAAACGCACGGCCCCATCGGCTGCGACTACATTCACGCCGCCTGGGTGCCGGCTGCGGGCCGCACGCCAGCCATAACCAGCGTACTGCCTACCCTTATCAACGCTGCTCATTTCAACGCCGATGCAGTCGATGGTAGCGTCATTGGGACCGCGATAATGGTTGTAGGCGGTGGTGCGGTATTCGCCGTTGGCCCATGAAAAGCCTCGCAGGTCAGTGAAGTTCCAATCGGTCGCCCGCTGGCAACGGGTTTCCGTGAGGGGAATAAAAAAAGTAAATGCGTAGGCCGTGATTGGATTGACTTCAGAACGGTTTTGGGTGGCCTGTGGCCCGTCCCCGAGAATGCTCTCGGAAAAGGCAACGGTCTTCGACAAGCCGTCGGTGAGGTCCTTGGGTTTGATTCGGGAGTTGATAAAGAACAGTCCATCAGCGTCAAACGGAGTCCCACCGCCACCACCGCTTCCAGTGCATCCCGCGTAGTTCGTTGGCCCAAAGATCGTCGATACAGGCATCCCTCGATCGCTTGGGCAGAGAAAGAGAGGGACGGTGAGCTTGACGATTGGTTTGTTTTGCGGCGAGATATCGGTGGGAGAAAACCCGGTGTAAAGCGGCACAGAGAGATCGAGCCCCCGCAAAATCTGCTCTTCCTCAAAGTAAGGCGAGAGATGTGCGAGCACAGACCAGCGAAAAAACTGATATGGAAACGTTGGCTGGGCGATCCACTGTCGCGACTCAGCCCCGATCGGCCACGAACCGCGGGCCGATTCGTGATTGCCCATTGCCAAGCCCAGTTGTCGTAGGTTGTTCACGCACGATGTCCTTCGGCCGGACTCGCGGACCAACTGCACCGCCGGCAACAGCAGGCCGGCAAGCGTTGCGAGAATCGCAACAACGACGAGCAATTCGACAAGCGTCATACCTCTTTGCACGGTTCTCATGCGTGGGTTGCACGTGCGGTTCGCTTGCCTCGCAGCCATCCGGCCATGCATGCGATACCAAACCAGCTCAGAAGAATTGTCTGTGGTTCTGGCACGGCCACAATCCCGCTGACCGTACCGAAATCGCTGCCAAAGAAAGTTCCGGCCATGCTGCCGTTGGCCGAAAATTGATAGATCAGATTGCTTTGGCCGGAAACGCTGCCTGCGAGCAGGAGGCCGTTGGAGAGTTGGGCAATCGGGCCTACTTCAAATGGATACCCCGTGGTGGCGAATTGAGCCGTGGATTCTGTGCCGAGATTTGTGGCAAAGAGTTTTCCGTTCATGACGCTCGTGGAGTAGAGCATCTGTCCAGAGAGCAGCAGGCCAGTCGGACCCGAAAGCCCCCCCTGACCAGAACCGTCTGTCGCCACGACGCCGATATACGCTCCACTGGCATCGAAATTGACGATCTTCCCAGAGGCTACCGCATACCCAAGAGAAGAATTGTAATTGTAGACCGTATCGCTTACGTACAGCGTGCCGTCTGCGGCTACGGCGAGCCCAAGACCGCCATCGAGCGAGAGTCCTGACGTGTAATTAGAGACCGCTGCCGAGCCACCGTTCCATCCAGACACTTTGAGAATGGGCCCTGAGCTGAGCCTGCCAATCAGCAATTCACTTCCCTGAGCCGACGTGCGAAAGGCCAGCGATGAGGGATTGAATTGCGTCGCATAGTCGAGCGTGGCAACGACGGAGAGTTGGTGCGTGGCTGGGTTGTATCGCGAGATTCGTGGGTCAACTGTGTCGCCATCTCCCCACTCGGCAATGTAAAGATTTCCATCAGGACCCTGTGCCATGGCTGACGGCTTAAAGAGCGAAGAAGAGAGCGTAGCTACGGTACTGGGCGCCGCCGTGTCAAAACTCATGAGCTTGTTCGTGGATTGGCTGGTCACGTACACCGTGTCGGCCTTCAGGGATTGGAGCGTGCAGGTCACAAACCCCATGATCGCGATGAGTCTGGCCGCGAGTTGAGCACCCCTCGGCAGAGATGATATGAGGCACAGTCTGGACGCTGATGCGAATGCTGACGTAAACAAGGATGTCGGGGAGATGGGCAGCGACATGGCAGGACTCCGGGGTGGATGTCGGATTTCGATTTTCAGTTCAAGTGCAAGGACAGACGTTTTCAAGGCACAGGCAGAACGGAACGCAGGCCAGAACACGCAGTAAAAACGCCTCAGGCCGTTGGAGGGTGAGAGCCGTTTGAGAGAGTTGCTTGAGAGAGCACGGAACGCCGCAGTGCCGATGGCTCCCAGAATTGGAACCAGAAATCGTGAAAATCAGATTCGATTCACGCTCGATTGAGCCGAACTGCAGCCCAAAAGCTACAGCCTCAAAAGAACGTGGGCCGATGAACTGATGAATGACAGCCACCGTTGATGGGCAGTCACCGCACTGAAGAGAATCCGTCTGAGGCAAAAACCCTGAGGGCAAAAACCGTAGACGGTCAGGCGTTCACGAGCGTTTTCCGTGGAAAATGAGTCGGTTTAAGAAGCGGTTCAAAGACTACTATATCAAGCAACCTGTGCAGTGCAAGTGTGTGGAAAACGCCCTCAGGGTTCGCAAAAGCTGCAGAAATTTACCCGGCTAGGATTCGAACCTAGACAAAGGGAACCAAAGTCCCTTGTGCTACCGTTACACTACCGGGTAGTGGAGAAGCGAGGCTCGGCATCATACTGGGAAGATGCTTGAAAGTTCCAGCGGTCGCATAGTTTTTGCGTTCCTTTTGGCTTTGGGCTGTGGGTTGTGGCCCCATTCCGGTGTGAAGGAGCACGCTGTCTGGCAGGCAGATCACGCTCACCCGATGCCAGCCCCTTTTGACTGATGGGTAGTGTGCAGTGGATCGCCTAGGGCCTTCGCCAGTTTGCTCGTCACAGCAAATGAGAGTTGTTCCAGTTCGATAGCCAGATCAACGGAAACGATCTGCACGTGTGGTGGGAGCGTGAGTGTGATGGGGGCAAAATTCACGATTCCCTCGACTCCTGCGGCTACAAGCCGGTCGGCCACCTCCTGGGCATGCTGGACGGGGACGACGATCATGCCCAGTCGGATGCCGTGAGAACTAACCGAGGCTGCGAGTTCATCGAGGGGCTGGATCCGGATGCCTTGAACCGTTTGGCCGACTTTCGCCGGGTCGGCGTCAAAGGCTGCGTGAATTGAAAAATTTTGTCGGCCAAAGCCACGGTAGCCGAGCAGCGCCTGCCCAAGATTTCCCGCGCCTACCATGACCACCGGCCACGGATGGTTGGTGCCCAGAATGTCACGCATCGCGCGGATCAGTTCGTCGCAGCGGTAGCCAACACCGGGATAACCAAACTGGCCAAAGAGCCCGAGGTCTTTTCGCACTTGGGCGTCGCTAAAACCCAGCAGCGAACCGAGTTGGCTTGAAGATATTGTCTGTTGTCCTGAGGCTTCGAGTCGCTGCAGTTCGCGCAGGTAGAGACTCAGCCGGCTAACAACGACTTTAGGAACGGGGGATTCGGAGGGGCTTTCGCCCGAGTGTGTGTGTAAATCATTCATAGAAAATCAGCAAAAAACTTCCCCGGTTGCTGCATGACTGTACTCAGGAGGAGGACAAAACAGCAACCAAACCCACTGGGCGTCAATCTGTAGCGGTTGTAGCGTGCAAGGGGCAATGGAAAAGCTTAATCGATTGCGGAGGGTGGTCATCCTGCGGTGACTTTATGGACGATCTTTAGGGAGTATGGAGATCGGCATCTTTTTCCAATTAAGCGTTTCGTTTCATTTTTAGGAGCCATCCTCGAGAGAGGTCGCAGACATGAGAAGTACGTGGCTTTGTTGTTTGCTGGCATTTGCCTGTATTGCGTCATCGGTGCCTCGCGCCGACGCCGCCTACTGTGGAATTGCCAGCTATAAACACGGCACCGTAAAGCTGACAACAGTCGGTTTTGCGAGTGCCCGTGCAGGTTGTTCGAGTTGTGAGATGTCCGCCAGTGAGCCGAACTGTGCCGCCAAGGCATCGTGTTGCGGTACTCGCATGGTGAAGGATGTCGTGTACGAGCAGAAGCAGTACACCTGCTACAAGACGATTTGTGAAAAAGTCGTTGAACAGAAGCAGGTTGATTGCATCCGCTACGAGACTGAAAAGTCGTTCAAGGATGTCGAGTACACCGTTTGCAAGCCGGTGTGGGAAACCCGTTCGCGTACCATCAACTACACCGTCTGTAAGCCGGTGTGGGAAACGGTCTCGAAAGAGATTCCTTACACGGTCATGAAGCCCGTGTACGAGACGAAGACCCGCGAGATTCATAGCACCGTCTGCAAGCCTGTATGGGAGACGATGACGAAGGAGATCCCCTACACGGTGTGCAAGCCCGTCTATGAGACTCGCGAACAGGTCTACACGGTGTGCAAGCCCGTCCACGAAACTCGCACCCGCGAGATTCGCAGCACGGTCTGCAAGCCGGTCTATGAGACGTGCACGAAGGAGATTCCCTACACGGTGTGCAAGCCCGTCTATGAAACCCGCGAGCAGACCTACACGGTTTGCAAGCCGGTCTACGAGACGTGCACGAAGGAGATCCCC
>CAIRDU010000150.1 GCA_903877395.1 uncultured Planctomycetaceae bacterium | reverse complement strand
CTGCCCAACCGGGTTATCTGTCCGAATCGTCTGGCCCACCAGCCATCGATCCAATCGGTTGATGCGGCCACCAGAAAGAGCAGCGTGGCTCCGACAAAGAGACGCTGCTCGATCAGTACAAACAATCCGAACGCCAGCAGGAGTCTCAGCGCCGACAGCATGTTGGGCACGTTCCAGACGCGGCACGATTCAACGGATGGCTGCATGGGGGGCCGCTATTCTCCCGCCGGAACGCCGGCGAGATCGTAGCCGCTGGAGGCGACTATTTCGACCGGCAGAATCCTGCCCGTGAGTGGCTTGCTGGCCGAACTGCCCGCAGCCGTGACGTAGACAACACAATCGATATCAGGCGCATCGGCCTGCGATCGGCTGATCCACACATCTTCGCGTTCGTCGCTCTGTCGGTCGATAATCACATCCAGAACACGCCCTACCTGCCGACGGCTATGGTCGTGGGCGATCTCCTGCTGCACCCGCATCAGTTCATCGCGGCGGGCTATTTTTTCCTCCTCGGGCATGTGGCCATCGAGCTTTGCCGCCGGTGTGTCCGGCTCCAGCGAATATGTGAACACGCCGGCCCGCTCAAATTTCCACTCCCTCACAAAGTCCACGAGTTCTTCAAACTGCGGGCGGGTCTCGCCGGGAAACCCAGTGATAAACGTCGTGCGCATGGTGAGGTTGGGAATGCTGCTGCGAAGCTTTTTCAGGAGTGCCTCGGTCGGCGCACGCGCCACGCGACGCTGCATCCGCTTCAGGACGGGATCGCTCGCGTGCTGCAGTGGCATGTCGAGATAGGGAATGATCCGTTGGCTCGAGGCAATCGTGTCGATGAGCCGGTCGGTGAAATACATTGGGTAGAGATACATCAGCCGAATCCACTCAATGCCGTCGACGGCCTCAAGTTGCTCGAGCAACTCCACCAAGCGTGGCTCACCGTAACGGTCCATGCCGTAATAGGTTGTGTCTTGGGCGACGACGACAAGCTCTTTCATGCCGTCTGCGGCCAGTTCGCGGGCCTCTCGCACGACCTCCTCAATCGGCTTTGTGGCGTGCTTGCCTCGCATCTTGGGGATCGCACAAAACGTGCATGTCCGGTCGCAGCCTTCAGAAATCTTGAGATACGCCATGTGCCGAGGCGTGACTCGCATCCGCCCGCGGTCTTCCAACGCGGTCGCTGGCGCCGGACGAAAGATGCTTCTCTGTTCGCCTAGACCGCCGATCAGCCGTTGAGCCGTCCGCGCGATCTCATCTCGCGAGAAAACGCCGATCACCGAGTCGATCCCCGGTAATTCATCGAAGAGCTTTTCTTTCTGACGCTCGGCTAGGCAGCCCGACACGATCACGCCCCGCGTGCCGCCGGCAGCCTTTAAATCGAGCATCTCGCGGATCGCTCCATACGATTCCTGCCGGGAAGCATCGATAAATGCGCAGGTGTTGACGATCACTAGATCCGCCCCTTGGGGCTTGCCCACCAACTGCCAGCCGTCGTCCCGTAGCAGGCCGAGCATTCGCTCGCTGTCCACGAGATTTTTCGGGCAGCCGAGGCTCACCAAGGCGTAGGTGCCACGGCAGGTGGGGGAGCCGGGAGCGAGTGAGCCCTCGAATACAACTGG
>CAIRDU010000149.1 GCA_903877395.1 uncultured Planctomycetaceae bacterium | reverse complement strand
CTTTCGTCCCCTTCCCCGTTGAAACGTCAGGAAATCATCCAATGAAAACGTTTGACAGCGATCGCAGGTATTCAAAAGTTCCCAGAACTGCCGAGCCTGCAAGCCAGCCGCTTGAAAGTCGCCAGACAGTGCGGACAAAGATTGTGGCCACGATTGGGCCAGCCTGTCGCGAAGAGGAATCCCTCCGCGGGCTGGTTGAAGCTGGCGTGGCGGTGTTTCGTCTGAACATGGCACATGGCTCGATTCCGGAACATCAGGAATCGCTGGACCGCATCCGTCGCGTGTCGGATGGCTTGGGGCGGCCGGTAGGAGTGCTTGTGGATCTGGCTGGACCAAAGATCAGGCTGGGCGAACTTCCTGGTGGCGCGATTGAATGCGCCGAGGGGGCGGAGTTTCGCTTTATACGCGGAAGTGAAAGCCAGCAGCCCGACGAATTTGTGACGACGTATGCGCCGCTTTTGGATGAGTTGACCGTGGGAGATGCTGTGATGCTAGCCGATGGCACGATCAGCCTCATCGTAGAGGAGCGCACGCCCACGTTTGCGAGGTGCCGCGTGGTGCAACCCGGCCTGGTACGTAGCCGACAGGGAGTGAATCTGCCGGGCGTGAAACTCTCTGTGGCAGCCATGAGCGCGGCCGACTGGCAGCACGCCGAGTGGGCCGCCGGGGCGGGGGCCGACTTCGTAAGCCTGTCGTTCGTGCGGTCGGCTGTGGAGGTCAAACTGCTCAAGGAACTGCTCCGTACTCGCGGCTCCGTGGCGCGAGTGGTGGCCAAGATTGAAAAGCGAGAAGCGCTCGACAACCTAGAATCGATTGTGGATGCGGCCGATGTTGTGATGGTGGCTCGCGGCGATTTGGGCGTGGAAATCGACGTGGCAAGCATGCCGATGGTGCAGAAGCAGATCATCCGTGTATGCCAGCGCTACCAAAAGCCTGTGATCGTGGCGACTCAAATGCTGGACAGCATGCAGCACTCTCGCCGGCCAACGCGGGCCGAGACGACCGACGTAGCCAATGCGATTCTGGATGGGGCAGATGCCTGCATGCTGTCCGGAGAGACGGCTATTGGAGAGCACCCCCGTCTCGTTGTGGAGATGATGCGGCGCATTGCTAGCGCCACAGAGCAACAGTATCTAGAAGACAGGTGGCAATACTTAGACGGACAGTTTTCAAAGTCGCGAGGACCCGTCGGCATTCCCGCATCAGAGTTTTTGCCGTCGCCCGAATTTCTAGTGGAGGGCTTGCATCCAATCACGCAGGCCGTTGTGGATGGCGCCAGCCGCATCGCAGCCGAGCTCAACGCCAAGCTAGTTGTTGTGGCAAGTCGCAGCGGCGTGACGGCGATTGCTCGGTCGAAGCGACGCGGTGCTGTGCCCACGATTGGCGTGAGCGATAGCGTGGCCACGCTACGGCAGATGTCGCTCTACTGGGGCGTGACTCCGCTGGCCGCAGTTGAGTCGCCGGATATCAACGGGCTGCTGGAGCATGTGAGTGCTTGGGGGCTTCGGGAGGGCCGGTTGGAGCGTGGCGACCGGATTTTGCTGGTAGCAGGTATCGGATTTGGAACCGGCGGGCACAAT
>CAIRDU010000148.1 GCA_903877395.1 uncultured Planctomycetaceae bacterium | reverse complement strand
GGCGCGACATCTCGGCGGGTTCCACCGCAGCCCGGAGATACATCCAACCCGCAGCCACGCGCCCTTCATCGACAAGCGGCCATCCCGCTTCACAGCACGCTTCGACGGAGTGCGAGTCTAAGCTGTCGCGGGTGGCGGGAGGCAGGTGTGTCAGATCGCCATACAGCGGAATTCCCAGTGCCGTGCGGGCCTGCATGAGCCGCAGGTCAAAGAGCGCATGCCAGCGATGCCGATTCCGGAGCGATTGTGCCAGCGCATTAAACATCGCATCGGTACCGTCGGTCTGGGCGATGGTGGTGAGCCGTTCATAAAGATCAACTCCATCTGATGGCAGGCCGTCGGCGTTGGATATGGATGTCATTATGGGCTTCTGAATCGTGGAGGAAATTGTGGAACAAATATTGAAACGGTTACTCGCGCTGCCGCAACGCTTCGTAGGCAAGCACCGCGGCGGTGGCTGATACGTTGAGGCTATCGGCGGCGCCGGCCATGGGGAGCCGCACCGACTCCCAGTGGATCGTGCCGTCGGCCGCAGCTTGCTCCCAAAGGGATGTGATTCCATGGGCTTCACTGCCCAGCAGGATCACCACGTCGCCGCTGAAATTCGCCTCGTGCCAGAGGCGGGTGCCACCGGGCATTGCCGCGATGACTCGTCGGTTGTTGGCCTTGCACCACTCAATCGTCTGTCGGGCTGTTGCCACTGCCAGCGGAACCGAGAACACTGTGCCGAGGCTGGCGCGGATGACGGCTGGATTGGCGGGGTCGGTGCGGCCGTCGCACACAATCACGCCGCCGCTGCCAGTGGCATCGGCTGTGCGTACAATCGCGCCGAGGTTCCCTGGTTTTTCAACCCCTTCCACAATCAGAACCGGCTTGTTGGCTGCAGCATTCAACTGCTCCAGCGGCTGTCCCGCAAATCGCACCACCCCAACGCACCCTTCGTTGCGGCTTCCGAAGGCGAGCTTTTCGAAAGCCTTCCGAGAGAGCATCGTCAGCCGTGTGCTTGGCAATACATGGTCGGCACGCCAGCGATGAATCAGAGCCTCTTCGGCCGCTGGATCGGGAGAAGGAGCTGGATGTGGAAAAGGCGAGCCAACAGCACCGCTAGGCGTCGCCGTCCCGGGAGCCATGCTGTGCAGTGTTTCGGCATCCAGAAACACTTCCACGATTGCGACGCCAGCGCGGGCAGCACGAGACAGTTCGCGGCGGCCGTCGACGAGCGTGAGGCCTGTTGCCCGCCGAGCATCGGCTTCTCGCAAGAGCGAAGCCTGTCGCACGCGAGGATTCGAGGCGCTGGTGATGGTCTCGTGCGGAATCATGGGATGAGGCATTGCCTAGCGTAGCTGCCCATTTCGAGGATCCGGCCGGCGGCATCTGTGCAGGTAAGTGGGCCAGATTCGATGCGGCCACGAGGCAGCACCGTTGCCAGTGTGTCGTGCAGGCGGCTGGGATGCCAGCCGGTCGAGTGGCACGTGAGCAGAACGGGGCCCGTGCGGGTCTGGCCTTCGCCAACGACAAGCAATCTACCGATATCTCTCAGCAGTGGCAGGAGGTCGTGATCGATTGCGAAGGTCTGTCCCTTGGGCCCGTGGCCCCACGAGGGCGGGTCCAGAACAGCCCCATCGAAATGTGCCCCCCGACGCAACTGCCGCGAGATAAATGTGCGGGCATCTTCACACACCCAGCGGATAGATGCGGAGGCTAACCCCGAGGCCTCAGCATTGCGTCGGGCCAGTGCGATGGCTGGCTTGGAGGCATCCACGTGGACGACTGTGGCCCCTGCCGCAGCCATGGCAAGCGTGGCCGCCCCAGAGTGGGCAAAGAGCGAGAGCAACGTGCATCCCCGGAGCGTCACGCGTTGCAACCATTGCCACTGCTCCATCTGTTCCAGGAAAATGCCGATCTGTCCTGATGGAGCCGGCCGCACCTCGAGTCGCAGCGTTGTGGCCTCCAGCGGCAGTTCCACGCGCCAGGGCTTGGGCAGGGGGTCTGTTATTTCCCACTGCCCGGCGGGCCTGGCACCCCTTTGTCCGCGTGGCCCGTCCACGCCTTGCGATCCACCAGTGGCATCGTGGGTAGCCGCCGCCGCTCGGTAGGTTGCCGTGGCCTCTCCCCAGATCGTTGGAAATGCCCGCGGTAGGCAGGCTTGCGGCAGCGGCCGATCAACCAGAAGTCCACCGAGTTGCTCTAACCTGCGGCCTCCACCAAAATCAACCAGCGAAGGGTCCCGAAACTTTTTGTCCGATGGGGCGTTCATAGGGGATATAAGATACGCTCTTTTCATTGTCTCCCCCAGCCACCGATCAAGATTCGCTCGCCACCTAGGAGAGTTCCATGAGACATACGAGTTCCATAAGTCGCCCGCTCTTTTTTGTGTGCATGAGCGTTTTGTGCGTGGCGGCTGTGACCATGTCGTTTGGATTCCAGTCGGCACTGGCTACAGAGCCCGGCTTCTTTCAATACACGGCTGAAGTTTGGATGGGCGTTGTATCGCTGGTCAGCGATCGATCCGAAGACAACACTGCTGGTAACAGCGACGATGAACTAGACGAAGAGGACGAATTCAACGACGATCTTAAAGGCAAAAAGTCTGACCGCAAACACCGCAAGCATGGCGCACGCGAAGACCGCGGCAGCCAGAAGCCCGCAAGCCATGGTCGCCATAAGCACAAGCAGGGGCCCTCCATGGAGTACGGGCGTGGCCCTGAGATGGAGCACGGGCGTGGCCCTGAGATGCAGCACGGGCGTGGCCCTGAGATGCAGCACGGGCGTGGACACGGCGGCCGGATGCCCCCTCCGCCGCCGCAGGATATGCGTAGAGTTGTGATGGATCGCCTAGATGAAGTGATCGCTAAACTTTCGCGGATTGAAAATCAGTTGGGCAATCGAGAAGGCGATCGCCGTTCGCCTGGCGACGCGCGTGGCGGTGCCGAGGATATGCATAGGCACATGGCCGATGGCCGACCGATGGCCGACGGTAGCCAGATGCCCGACGGCATGCGACGCATGATTGAAGAACGCATGCAAGAGGGTCGCAAGAGGATGGAAGAGGGGCAGCGTCGCATGGAGGAAGCACGCAAGCAATTCAAGCAGATGCAGCAACGGATCGAGAAACTCGAAGCCGAGGTCGAGCAACTCAAAAGAGAAAAAACGTAAGCGTCCTGTCTCGTTTGCAGGAGTGAGGCAGGCACAGCTCCCGTCCTTCACTTCGATCCGTCGCGACGGGGGCCGGAGCTTACCGGCGTCGTTTGGCTTTTTTCTTCTTTTCGATTGGCGAAGGTTTCGTCGCTGTTGCTGCACCCGGCACTTCCTGCGACACGATGATGCAGTTATCGCCAAGATCCAGGTCATCTTCCTCGTTGATTGGCTTGCCGCTATCGTTGAGTTGAACATCGGCCTCGGCTGTTTTTCGCTTCGCAACGGCCAAGAGTTGTTCATAGAGCTTTGTACGATCGACTCCGTTGATGACCGAAACAGCGCCGGCTACCTCGCCTAGATACCGGAGAAAAATACTGCGACGCTGGCCTTCCTGCGCGACGCGCAGTCGCCGGCGTAAATACATGCCGAGCTTGCGGCCGACGGCTTGGAGCGCCAGCCGAATTTCTTTCTGGATCTCCGGATACGACGCGATCGCCTCCTTCGATTCGCTCGTGAATGGCACCCACACGCTCGCGACGTGTACCATCACCGTCACCGGCGCACTCGGCAGGCTGCCTCGCGATTGTGAGAGGCCATACGACCTCCAGTTAGTTCCTAAAATCATCTGCGTGACGGCGCAGGCGGCAGGCTGAAATTGGAGCGGCACTCGATTGGCATAGCGAAGCACCGTCATGCTTTGCCCCTCATCGAGATTCACATGCTGCATCGCTGTGTGGAGACCTGCGAGAGTGTCTTTCTTGAGCTTGGAGGGTGATTGCCGGCTGGCAAGCCGCGCCTCTTCCAAAATTCTGTCGGCTGCCTCGCCACCCAAGCCAGCGAATGTCGTCGTGAGAAACTGCCGCAGACTTCGCGAGTCACTTTCGCCAGCCAGTTCTGAAAGGGTTTCCAGCGACACCTTTTGGGCTGCCGGACCTCCTCCGTACGCGAGGGCCGCCTCGATGACAAATGGGTTGCCGCGATAGACGCCAGGCGGACGCGTGGCGGCCACAAAGAATTCACCCGGCACCACCTGCCTCAGCCCCGCGAGGAGCCGCTGCTCTCCGATCGGCACTACGCAGTCCGTTGCCGGCGGAGGGATCTTTGTGTCTTGGATCGCCTTGTAGAGCGCATCGGCCTCACCGCGGCCCAGTTTTGCACTGGTGGCACGTGTGGAGAGCTTGGCCGCATCGCACAGACGCTTGGCGACCCCCGATGAAACGCGAGAAAACGAACTGGTTAAAAACTGCGATAAGGTAAGTTTTGGATTTTCTTGAAGCATCGTTACCAGTCGGCCAAGCTCGATGCCGTAGGGATGCGGCTTGATTTCGCGAGGTTCCGGCGGCAGATCGTGGCTGGATCGTTCGAGGATTCGCTCTGGCGCGTCTGGGCCTTGAAAATGGAGCTGTGCATGCGGGTTGGCGATCGCCGTTTGTTCGAGATATTCCTCGACGCTGCCCTTGCCGCGTTGAAACTTGGCCTCCATTTCAATCGTCACGCGAGTACCGTGGTCGATCGGCTCGCCGTGATCGTTGATGCCCACCCACTCAATGCCATGCTTTTTCATCAAATCCGCGCCGTTCTTGCCAGCCGGGATATCAACTCCAGCCCCCTTGCCATTTAAGATTTCCGGCTCGTTTGTTTTCGTGTCGATACGGAGTTCGTAGTAGTGCGACGGCTCCTTGGCAGAAATCTTTGAGATGATCTTTACAGGTTTGCCCGTCGTCAGCACGCCATACATGCCTGCTGCCGAGATCCCGATTCCCTGTTGGCCGCGGCTCATTCGCAGACGGTGAAACTTTGAGCCGTAGAGCAGTTTTCCGAAAATGAGAGGAATTTGCTTCCGCACAATACCCGGGCCGTTGTCTTGCACGCCCATTCGATAGCGGTTGCCTGTCTCGCCGACCTGTTCGATGTGCACCCAGATTTCAGGCAGGATGCCAGCTTCCTCGCACGCATCCAGTGAGTTATCCACCGCCTCCTTCACGCTGGTGAGCAGGGCCTTGCGAGGCGAGTCGAATCCCAGCAGGTGGCGATTTTTTGCAAAGAACTCGCTGACCGAGATGTCTCGCTGGCCGGCGGCGAGAGTCTGGGCACTGGCGCGGCGTTTGGTTGGTGCGTGGCCGTTGCCTCGGGCAGCAACCTCCGGCGAGGTGGCTGCAGCGGACGGGGGTACAACGTTTGCAGCAACGGATTTTGAAGGACGGGTTTTTGTGGCCATACGTAGAGTAAAATACGAGAAAGGGCGAGGGTCCAGTGCGACTGAAAAGACTCTGATTCCAGCGCTCGTCTGTGGCAAGAGGGGCAAAGTATAGCGATTATAGCGGCGGCTGTGTGGGGCGTTGGATTGGCCGGCACCGGCAGACCTTGCTTGCTGGGCAGGGGCGGCAGAGGCCGCATCTTCGGAGTGATGGGGTGAATCGGCATCTGCCGAAAGGATGCCAGTCGGAGCCATGCTTGGGCCTCGAGTAGGCCCGAGAGCATCGCTCGAAGAAACGTGTGCAGGCAGAAGGTGCTTCGGAAATAGGCGCCGGGAACGAGGAGAAAAGGGCATGAATTCCACGACGACCACAATGATCCAATCAATGTGCTGCCGGATGCGACGGCCTCTGTTTGGGATGCTTGTTGCAATGGAAGTTATTCAAGCGGCCTGTGCCTTTGCGGTGCCCATCAACGGCGGCATCGACGCACCTACTCCCGATGTCTTCTATAATTTTTATGTGCCTCCCGTGCCGGCAGGATCTGCGCCAGGCTTCGGTGCTCAACTCTATGTCTCGCCGAGGCCAGTGCCGCCGCGCGTTGGACACACGTGGAACACGTATCCACCATTTATGCCGCACGAGTTTCTCTACAAACATCGCCGCCGCTATATCCGTCCGGCAGGGGCGATGGGCATGAAGACAGACGTGCATGCCTACTGGTATTGAAATAAAGGGAAGGTGTTTCATCGGCTTTTGATTGAGCCGACTCCTTTGACTCAGCAGGAACATTCTATGAACCCCATGAATCGCTTCGTTCGCACAGGCAATCCCCTCACCATCCGCAACTGGCTCATTGCCGCAGTGCTTGGTGTCTGCGCGATCGGCATGGTGTCGGCGGCCATGGCGGGCGGAAGCCGGGCAACAGAGAAGCGGTATTTTCTGCGCAGCAAAGGAAAGAGCTGGCACAGCACCTGGTACGACCCCTCGGTGGGCCGACCGATGGCCCTTGTGGTGCCGCCCACGGCAGAGTTCATCTCTGAATATTCATGGGGCGTGCCAAGTTCGCGGACGATGCCGCTTTACCAGCAGTTTTACAGGCCGTATCCGGGGCCAGGTGCTGTGCCCGGGGCATCGGGGCTTTTGCCAACGCCCAACCAGCCCAGCGACACCGTCCAGTTTGGTGTTCACAGCGTGCGGGGCCCGTGGTGAGCAGAGAGCCCGAGTCAATGGCTTTCAGCCAGCCGTTCTCTGGCCGTTGCCGCCCACGGACTTTCTGGAGCGATCGCTAAAAATGCCCGGAGGTGGCGGCGTGCGTCGGCTGGCCGTCCAACATCCGCCAGCACGCCTGCCATGTGCCAGTGAGCATCGGCGTAGTCGGGCTGTTGTCGCAGCACGCCATCCAATGCGGCCATAGCCAGTTCGTGATCTCCCAGTTCGGCGAGTACGCAGCCGAGGTTGGTACGCGCCTCCAGATGGTTTGCATCCAGTTCGACGGCTGCGTAGTAGCGTTCGCGCGCGGCAGTCAAATCGCCCGAACGGTAGAGCAATTCCGCAAGCATGAATGCCACCTTTGCAGAGGGGCCGTCCGCTTGGAGCACAGCGCGAAGTGCTTCGCCAGCTTCCGTAAACTCGCCAGCGGCTTCCAGATCTGCCGCAAGGTCGAGCAGTTCGGCCACACCGTTCACGTCATCGGCATCGATAGGCGCTTCCATGCTCCATGCGATCGGCTGCTGGATTGGGGCAGAGGCCTCGTCGATCGGACGCAAGCCGTCTGTGTAAAAGGAAAATTGCAACTGGCCGTGCGCACCCACCAGCCGATTGCCGCAGCGGATACTCAGGCGACGGCCATCAGTGACGATCCGTTCTGCCATGCCTGCGGCTTTGGCAGCACCACCGGGAGTGAGGGCAGAAAGTTTGGCGTCGATGTCGCGGAGGGAAAGCCCCGATGCAAGCAGTCGCACCAACCGCCTTCCCACCACAAGTTGCTGAAAATCAAACCAAGCCAGCGAGCCAGAGCGACGCGTGGGTTCGAGTAATCCGCCGCGAAGCCAGTGACGCACAGCTGCCAGCGGCACGTCCAATACATCGGCCATCATGGCCACCGTGTAAAGACGGCTGACACCGGATTGGCTTGTGCCGAGATCGTCGTCAAAGAGTTCGGTCATGCCTGTCATGGATAGAACTCGCGAGCGAGACTGTCCCGCAGCACTTTTCTTTGCTTCGCGATTGGTTGCTGTTGTTTTGGACTTGGAATGGTCGTCCGTGACCTTACTCGGCATCGAAAAATTTCTCCGTATTTGTGCCACACTCTACTCGATCGTTGTGCACAAGTCGATCCAAGTCGATC
>CAIRDU010000147.1 GCA_903877395.1 uncultured Planctomycetaceae bacterium | reverse complement strand
GGGTTGGCGAAGCAGGTGGCGCTGCCGGAATCGGCTGTGGGGCAACTGCCTGCGGCGCAACGATCTGTGGCGACGCGGCAGGGAGACTGCCCGCCGCTAACCTCGCCTGCTCCGCGCGAGCCACTACAAGTTCTGGGGGAGTTGATGTGGAGGGCATCATCGCAAGGTCCACAACTCGCTCGTCGCGGATCTCCCAAGGCCAGATATTCTCCGTCACAAAATCGAGTGGAAAGATTTCGTACCAGGGCACGGGAAACGGTTGACGCACGGTGAGGGTTTCGTAGCCGTCCTTCACAAGCCGCACTTTTCGCGTGCCGTAGTAAATAAAGTCTGTGGATACAGGCGTGGCACCAATCTGATAGTCGTCAACATAGACAAGCGCCCCTGGGGGGTTGCTGCGGATCGTCATGCGTCGCTGCACGCACCCCGTGCTGGCACACAACAGACTCACGCACGCACAGGCGAGCATCGGCAGCCAGTGCCGACATCTACACCGGAGCCTTGATGCACAACGATACGAAAAAGGGAGCCACATGTGCGGGAAGGTACGATTTGGCCCGTCGGGCCGCCAGATCAGCCCCAAGCTCGCACATTGCCATGGCGAATGTGTCTCGCCGGGGCTGCCTGCCCCCGCTAGACTCTTCTTTCACACAACCGGCTCACACACTAAAAGACGGTTCACAAGAAAGCCCATCGCAAACGTTGCGTCCGAGGCTCAACGGATCACGGAAAAACCTTCTGAGGCAGTACACGCGTGGGAAAAGGCACGAGCCTAGTCTATTGCGACCACACCGATATCGGTCGCCGCCGCTCGAACAACCAAGATTCGAAGGCGGTGTTGCCGCCATCCAACGCGCAGCAATACCGAACGAGAGGCTGGCTTTTTCTTGTGGCCGACGGCATGGGGGCGCATGCGGCCGGTGAGATGGCCAGCGCGATCGCCGCGGATCGAGTACCTCTTGTTTACGAGAAAACGGCGCAGCGATCACCACCGCTGGCACTGCGGCACAGCATCGAACAGGTCAACGGCGAGATCAACGCCAAGGGAGAAGGCACCCCTGAGTTTAAGGGCATGGGCACGACATGCACGGTTCTCGCACTGCTGCCGCGAGGCGCACTTGTGGGGCACATCGGTGACAGCCGCGCCTATCGCTTGCGCGGCCGCATGATTGAACAACTCACCCGCGACCACTCGCTCGTCTGGGAACTCCAATCTGCCGGCGTCCAGGATGCGGCTGCGACTGCACCGAAAAACATCATCACCCGCTCGATGGGCCCACATCCACGAGTGGAAGTCGACATTGAGGGGCCTTTTCCGGTTGAGGACGCAGATGTGTTTGTGCTGTGCAGCGATGGCCTTTCGGGCCAAGTTGCCGACGAGGAAATCGGCCTGCTTGCCGCAGAATTGGAACCCAGAGAATCAGCTGCCGCGCTCGTAGGCCTGACGTTGATTCGCGGTGCACCTGACAACGTTACCGTGATCGTTGCACGGGCCGGTGTTGAGGAGATTTCTAAAACATCGCCGGGCGATGAGCCGTGGCCGATGAGCAATCAGCCAACCGCCCAACCGCAAGCTGCGGTCTTGCCGTGGCGAATGCTGGGTGTGGCAGCAGTGAGCTTGTTTATCGCCTTATTAGTAAGCCCATGGAGCGATGTCCCTGGCAGGGAATGGGTGGCGGCAACCATTGGCGAGAAGCTCATGCACCCTATCAGCGTGTTGGCGAGTGGCGGATGCGTGTTGGTTTTTCTCACCACACTCCTGATAGCGTGCATAGGATTTCTGCCCGCTGCACCAGCCAGCGTCAGGGTCCTCATGCCCGGTAAGCAGATCGGAAAAGGCCCCTATCGCTCCTACGACTGCACGCCATCGGAAAACCTTCTGGAAGGGATCGTGACAAGTATTGAATCCGCTGCCGACGGACTGGCGGGGCTGGATCGGGAGAAAACGGTAGGGGTTCTCTTGAGCGTGCGGCGTCATGTGGCTGAACACCAATTCCACGAGGCAGTGGTGGCAGCCGCCGAGGCCATCAAAATCTACACCAAAACAGTTCACCACTCCCGTTCAGGCGACACGACCCGCAGCCGCCCTGCACAGCCATGAAGATCATTTCTCGCTATGTGTTGAGCGAACTCTTGCAGGTGTTTCTCGTCGCGCTGACGGCGCTCACGCTCTTCATGCTCGTCATCGGCCTCGTGAAAGAAGCACAGCAGCAAGGGCTCGGCTTTCTTCAAATTGCGGCCCTTGTTCCCTACGTGTTGCCTGAAGCGATGAGGTTTGCAGTGCCGGGCACGATGTTGTTTGCAGTTGCTAGCGTCTTTGGCCGGATGTCGGCCAGCAATGAAATCACCGCCCTGAAAGCAGCAGGCATTACGCCGATGGCAACCATCTGGCCGGCAATGGCACTGGCCGTGGTGGTGAGTTTCGTGTCGGTATGGCTCAACGACGTTGCCGTTTCGTGGGGCCGCGACGGCGTGCGGCGAGTGATCGTCGGCAGTGTGGAGGAGATCATCTATGGCCGATTGCGGCAGCAGCGTTCGTACAGCACACCGCAGGTATCGATCAACGTCAAAGGCGTGGATGGCAAAAAATTGATTCGCCCAACTCTCTCATTTCAACCAGGGGGCTCGGCTGCGCCCGTGACTGTCTCGGCGGCAGAGGCTGAACTCCGCGCCGATGCTGCCGCAGGAACCCTCGCGATCACATTTCGCGACGGTACGCTGCATGTGGGAGATTTAAAAGCCGTGTTTCCAGACACCATCGAACGAGTCGTGCCGCTGAATACCGTCAGTCAGAAAAACATCGTATCCACGAGCCCATCCGAAATCGCGATGGCCGATTTTCCGAAAGCGCGGGCCGAACAGATAGCACGAATCAGCCAACTGGAGCAGGAGTCAGCGGCCAAGACGGCGATGGCGATTCTCTCTGGCCGAATGGATCAGTCTGTGCCGGCGGCTGTGGAACCTGAGCGACAAGCAGTCAAACAAGAGAAGTCGCGACTCAAGCGAATCATCATGGAACCGTGGCGACGCTGGGCCAACGGGTTCAGTTGTCTGTGCTTTGTGTTGGTGGGTGCGCCGATGGCGATCCGCATGCGAAATGCCGATTTTCTCACCAGCTTTTTTCTGTGCTTCTTGCCGATCCTGATCATCTATTATCCTGTATTGATGCTGGGAATCTCGCGAGTCAAGGCAGGGGCGCTGCCGCCATCGGCAGTGTGGATGGGAAACGTGCTCATGATGCTGTGGGGCCTTTGGCTTTTGCGCCGAGTTGTACGCAACTAAAGCATTCCGTCAAAAAATCCATCCATGTCACAATCGCGGTTTTCTCTTCTCCATAAATCTGCCACAATTCTCACCTTTCCCTGTCACCGCCTCTCAAGGAGCCTTTCATGCCCCGCCCCGTCACGCTCTTCACCGGCCAGTGGGCCGATCTGCCGCTGGAAGATCTCGCGAGAAAGGCCCGCGAGTTTGGCTACCAAGGGTTGGAACTGGCCTGCTGGGGCGACCACTTTGATGTGTCTCGCGCCATCGACGAGAGCGGCTACTGTGCGGCAAAGCGGGATGCGCTTGAACGACACGATCTCTCTGTTCACGCAATCTCCAACCATCTTGTGGGACAAGCCGTTTGCGATCGGATTGACGAGCGGCATAAAACGATCCTGCCGCCGCACGTCTGGGGCGACGGTGATCCTGCCGGAGTCAACCGTCGCGCTGCCGAAGAGATGAAACGCACGGCGAGGGCCGCAAAAAAACTCGGCGTGTCAGTCGTGAATGGATTTACGGGTTCGAGCATCTGGCATCTGCTCTATTCGTTTCCACCAGTTCCAAATTCCATGATCGATGCTGGCTTTCAAG
>CAIRDU010000146.1 GCA_903877395.1 uncultured Planctomycetaceae bacterium | reverse complement strand
TTTCGGCGGCCAGCTTCGTGGCGTCGATCTCCACCGGGATGGAGAACGACCGATGAAAGTCGCCGATGCCATACTCGACGCCGACGTACTTGTCCGGTTGCGGACGTGCGGACACCTTGCCGTGCACCGTGAGCGTCCCGCGTTCAAACCGCAGGTCGATGTCCTCGGCTTTCACGCCGGGTATGTCGCACTGCAACACAATTTCTTCATTGGTCTCAAACAGATCGACGCGAGGGGTATACGCCACTCCGCTCATCGCTGCCGGTGCGACATTCGTTGTGGAGAGATTGGTTGGCGATTGTTTCGCCAAAACAGTATGAGTCATGAGTCATCTCCTTTGAAAAACATTTGAGGGAATCAGCCGCAGGCGATAGCCCCGGTTTGTTGCGAATTCAACCAGACGCTAACGCGTTCCGGCCGATGTGCTGTTACTCAGATTTGACAGTGATCTTGGTGGGTTTGGCCGCAGGGCTGATGGGTAACCGGATGGAGAGCACTCCATTTTCCAGCCGGGCCTCAACCTTGTTGGCGATTACGCTGGTCGGTAGAGCAATTGTGCGATCAAAGTCTCCGACCGGACGCTCTTGGCGATACCAGTCTGCCTGCGCCGGCTGACACGCTGCTCGAGTACCTTTCACCAAAAGTTGGTCTTCGCCGAGGACTGCGATCTCCAGGTCATCCAGTTTGATGCCCGGCAGTTCGGCTTCAACATTCACAGCCTCGTCGTCCTCCCACAGATTCATCGCAGGATACGAGATAGCCAGCGACGGTCGGCTCGGTACATCGACGCCCCACCGACCAAAGGCTTGATCGATCTCCTGCCGAAATTGATTCATCTCATCCCAAATCGTGCTGGCTGGTCGCCACGGTGCTAAAAGATTCATGTCTTCCTCCGGTTGAATTGAGTCAGGGGCATGGCCAATCGCAGACTAGAAACGTCACGGTCGAGCGATCCATCAAAAAACATCGCGTGTCTCCCTAAATGAGGTGTCATAGTCACCTATATGGGGGATAAAGGAAGGGTAGACATCACAATTGTAATTGTCCAATTATTTTTGAGATCACGGAGAAACGCTCAAGAAACCGTTTGCGGACATGCGAGTGTGTTTATCAACAGAGGCGGCGCGACTGCTCGCGTGATTGGGCTGGCCGGCTCGTTCGGCTGGGAAGATCGGATGGATTCGCGCGCAATCAGCGGGCCATCGCAGTTTCAAAATTAAGTGTCCAGCGAAATTTCGCGGCATACGGAAAAAGTTCGTAACGTATCGAAGAAGGTGGGTAGGTCAGTCGCCAGTTCGTAAAAAGACGTCGTCAGTGGCGCAGGCCGCAAGTGGACGTGTCGGTTCAGGGCGGAGCCAAAACGGTTGAGATAAGGAGATGGCGCCGACACGCAGGAGTGGAGTTGGCGCGGCTGGCCTCACGACACCGACGCCTCGCGCAACCACCAGCGTTTCCACCAGGCTCAATGGACAAATCAGTGCCGTGAGCCAAGACGAGAAGCCGTTGCTGCAAGGTGTCCAGAGTCCCGTGCAGGTGGCGATCAAAGGCCACCGTGAAGGTCGGCGACGTTGCTGAGCAGGTCTTCGAGCATGAGTCGTTTGCCCGGCCGAAGACGAACATGAGCGTGGGCTTCAGCTTCGGTGCTCTGGCCGTCAAGGAACTGAGTGTCTCGCCTTCAGCGTTGGGATAAAGGCTCCCGATACGGCTTCAGCGATATGATTCCCATGAAGTTGCTTTTCCTACCACAACTCGGGAGGTTGCCATGGCCACGATCAATATGTTTTCTCAGGCCGAACTGCTGGCTCGGCTGTCTTTGATCGCCAGTTCCAACGGCGGAACTTGTTCTGAGCCTGACGACCACACGATCAAGGGTACGCTTACGGCGATCAAGGCCAAATGGTTGCTCGGCGGGCGTAAAGTCACGAACAACTTCACATGTACGCTCGATCCCTCCACCCACGAGGTGCGATTTTGGGAGTCTTCCGTCGAGACCTCGTGGGGCATGCCCCCGCCGACTTTCACCGTTCAGACCACGACGCAATATGGTGCTCGGGTGAAGACAACCCGCGTGGATCAGGGCGTGGGCGGAGGCGGGGTTCTGGAGTTCGGGAAGTTCCGTGAGAGTGTAGAGCGGGTAGTGGCGGAGGCTGGCTGGGGGTTTGTGTACAAAGTGGTGTAAATGTTACCGGGTAGGCGCACCTGTAGGGGGTAGCCTCCAGTGCCCCGGCCCCTTCAGCGGCCCCGCGCTTCCAGCGAGAGAATCGGGTGTTATTCATAAACAAAAGATGCCATGAGGAAAAAACGAGGAAAGAACGAGCAGGCAGAGCAGCTCATCCCGAAGCAGCGTCGGTCTTCGGCATCCGTATCGCGCTCTGTGCCCGCGATACGGCTTACTGTGCCGACTGACTGCGGGCCACGCGGAAACCTAGGTAGCTGCCGCGGAACGACGGATCGAAGCCGAAGCGGCTTGACGACCGGCAGCGGCCCGGGCCGAGCCTCCAGCCGCCGCCGCGGCTCACGCGGATAGAGCCCTCTTGGGGGCCTACCGGATCGGCCCCGCCCAAAAGTTTTTCGCCGTACCGATCCGAGCACCACTCCCCCACGGTTCCGTGCATGTCGTACAGGCCCCATGGGTTGGGTTTTTTCAAGCCAACCTTGTGCGCGTATTGCTCGCGGGCAGCGTTGCCCGGGCCAGCCTCAAATTTGCCCGCTTTGAGCGCTTCAATATCGAATCCACCCCACCACGCATGCGCGTTCAGTTGCGATTCGTCCCCAAACGAAAACGCCGTTGGTGTCCCTGCACGACACGCATACTCCCACTCTGCTTCTGTTGGCAGCCGGTACTCTTCGTTAGCGATCAGCTTTCCGGCCTTGCGTTCTAAATCCGTTAGCACATCGCAAAACTCGGTGGCATCGAAAAAGGATACGAAGGTAGCTGGGCAGTCCTTATCGATCTGAACGTATTGCTTCCCGGCCCACGGCTCCGTTCCCATCACTTTCTTCCACTGCGCTTGCGTCACTTCGGTCTTGCCTAGCATAAATGGGCGAGTCAGTGTCACGGCAACAGGTTCTTCATCGGCTCGACGATCCTTCTCTCCCGCCGGGCTGCCCATCGTGAACTTCCCTGCCGGAATCTCAATCAACTCCATGCCAATTGAGTTTCTGCCGTTCTCAGAAGTTTTCGTGCAGCACCATTTCCACAAGGGTAGCGCTAACCCCACAATAGCACCACTCATTAGATTTTCTCCGATAAACGTTTGTCGATACGTAGGTATTATAGCCTCCTGAAAGGGGGTATTCCACCGCCGCGATACGATGGATCGAGGTCAGATGTAGGCGCCGACCAGCGAATACCCGCGTGTCATCCCGGCGCACGCACCTACGAGCACTTGCCTAAGGGCTCAGGCCCTTGCCCGAGCACGACGCCACATTCTCCAACCCCCACAGGCCAGTCCGGCCAACACCAACACAGCCGTCGATGGTTCGGGCACTGCGGCCGGACTTGCGAGACGAAAGCCAACGCTGATGATCGCGCTCGATGGGTCGATGTTGTAGCGGCTTGAGGATGACACGTCGTTGGAGTCGTTGTACCAATTGCCGCCGCGAACTCCACGAGATGAGCCGGTTGTACCGTCAAGATCGTTCCACTGAAACACGTTGCCGCTCTGATCAAACGTGTCGTAGAAGCCCCCGCTGCCGCTAAACGAGCCTACGTCAGTTGCGTGGCCTATTGAATCGTTGTAGTTCGCCTGATTCGGACTGCTGCCGATCGTGGTGCCTGGGTCTGCGTTGCTCTGCGTAGCGTAGGCATAGTAGTTGCCGACGCCTGTGCCACCGTAATTTGGCGAGTAGTACGCGGCCTTGTACCACTCGTCCTCGGTTGGCATCCGAAAGCTCGCCCCAGCGTTTGCAGCAGGAGCAGTGCCGGATATCTGACCGCCTGCCAGCGTGTACGCACCGGTCTCAGTAGCCCCAGAGCCCTGACCGTTCGTCATCCAGTTGGCAAACCTCGCCGCGTCAAACCAACTCACATACGAAATCGGACGGTTGCTCGTGCTGTTCATGACGCTGTACGTGTAGTTGCCAGACGAAACAGCCTGTCTGATTTAGGCAACGTCAATATTTGTGCCCATGTCTGAGTTGTAGAGCCCGTATGTGTCTGTCGAGCCTACGGCATTTAAGAACGCCGTGTACTGGGGGCCTTAGGCACCAATCTGGTAGTTGTATGACACAGCACCGTACAAGCCCCCCGTGTTGGTGTCGGCAGTGTTTCCAGCATTGCCGACCGGCACCATGACGTAGTTAATCTGGTCGGCGTGAGTTGAACTCAGCCCAACACAAGCGATCGCAAGCACAGCAGCGAACCATGCTGTCATGCGAGTGCCGGCATTGAACGATGAGGAATTCCTCTGCATTTCAGTCTCCTAAAATGCACACACCCAACCACGTCAGGCCGCAAACACGATTGCCTCAATTGGGAGCAGAAAGCACGTCGCATCACAACGCACTCAGGAAAATAAAAACTGTTGCAAAAAGAAGGTCAGCGTGTCGGACAGGCAGCGGTGACGGGTGCCATCCTTGGAGGGTTTGAAAACGTGAATTGGCACCCTATGCCAGCCGTCCGTTGAGGATGGGAATGATTCGCCTGCGATCGTCAGCAGTGAGCATGCCCCAACTCTCGACCAGTGCATCTAGGCTGGCAGATCTCGCGTCGTCTTGCGTAGAGAGCGATGTGTTTTCCAAGTGATACGACGGAAGTTCGAATCCTGTGCCGCCCACTGAAGGTTTGTACGTTGCTTCGCGACGGTCAAGAACCAGTGGCTGACATGCGAACAAGGCAGCGTAACTCGTACAATGCCATCCGGATTGCAACAGGTGGAGCGATTTACCCCACCTGCTGCACCAGAGAGAGATGTGTTCAGGACTCAAATCGCTTGAGCGCTGCAATGGCAGCCAAGGCTCTGTCGGTACCACCAAACTGGCTGACCAGTTTCTTGGCGGCCAACAGGTCATCCACGGAAATCGCTTCCCGGCGACCTGGCACGGCCTTGCGAGCCACGTTCGTGCGAGTTGCAACACCCCCAGCGGCAGGCTTGCTGCTCCTGCGACGACGAGGACGAAAGCCCATTCTTTTCAGAACCATGCTGATCTGCGGTGAGGAGACGACAATGTCCTGCTTCTTGAGCATCGCCATGATGACTACGGGCCGTGGCTTCACGCCCTTCTCCTTCATTCCTCGGGCAATCTTGCGGATTTCTTCGGACTTATTCGTGCCCGAGTCTTCCTTCTTTTCGACTATCTTCTTCTCAGTCATCGGCTTGGATTCCTTCGTAAAAAATATAGCGCAAAAAATACTGTGACAAAGTCTTGCAAAAGCGTGTGACAATCGCATGACAAAAACGAACAGTAGTGTATGGGCAGAGAAATGCAAGTGGCAGGCCCTCGTCCCCAAGCTCAAGGCGTCATCTGGCGTGGAATTCGTGCTGCTACGGGCCCCGCCCACGGAAACCGCGTCGCAGTTGTCTCGGCAGCAGGAGAATGCTAGAACTTTCGCAGTTCGACAGACTTTCGCTCGGCACTCCGGTCGGTTCGGGAGTTGCGGTGTGTGCGTTTGGCGAGGGTCGAATAGTCGAGGATTTTTTGATCCAGCTCCCGAGCTCTACTCTAGAGGTTGTTTTTATGTCCCGGAAGATTTACGTGGGAAACCTTCCATGGTCCACCACGTCCTCCGATTTGGAGGCGATGTTTTCTCCGCATGGTGCTGTGCGTGCGGCCGAGGTGATTTCGGATCGTGAGACCGGACGCTCGCGCGGTTTTGGTTTTATCGAAATGGAAACCGACGAAGGCCTGCAGGCATCGATCGCGGCCCTCAACGGCCACGAGATCAACGGTCGCCCGCTGACTGTCAACGAAGCCCGTGAACGTACTCCCCGTCCAGGTGGCGGCGGCGGCGGCCCAGGTGGCGGCGGCGGCGGTCGCTCCGGCGGCGGTGGCGGTCGTAGCTACGGCGGTGGTGGCGGTGGTGGCTACGGCGGTGGCGGTGG
>CAIRDU010000145.1 GCA_903877395.1 uncultured Planctomycetaceae bacterium | reverse complement strand
GATCACCGAACTGCCGCACGCGTAGTCGTAGCGAACCTGACCGCAGCCCAGAATAGTGGCGCGGGAGGTTTCGCACGGGCAGCCTTGGCAGCACACCGGCAGGCATACCGGTACACACACCGAGCAGCATGTCTCTGGGCTCGTTGCGTTGAGCACCGTTTCATACGTTGGCTCTTCGCAGCAGCCAGCGGCATGTTTGTGCTTGTGGGCATGCTTGTGGCGATACTTGATGCAAGGGTTTGTGGGACAGCATGTCTCGGCACCACAGTCTGGCTCAAAGCCGCACGATGGCTCCATGGCACAGCTGGGTTCCTCGGCACAGCAGGCAGCTTCGGGAGCTGCGCAGGTTGGATCGAGGTTGCGGCGGTGATGGCCAAAACCGGCATCGGCGATCGATGCGAATGCACCAAGAACGAGCGACAGAGCGACTGCGAAACCGCAGAACAAACGTGAACGAAGCATGAAGTGAGCCTCCGTGACAATGACTAGAAACCATCAAAACTTTTTCAATGGTGAAGCCGGGATGCAAGCCACGACTCCGCACAACTCTGGCACATCCTGTGGAAATGTCAAAAAAATCCGCAGAGTACCCAGCTTCCAGCTCTAGCTGGAAGCGTGGGGAAAGCTTCGTATCTACCGGCTCCAGCATGGGTTAGCAGCAATGCACCTCGCCCGTCCTTCCAGCCCGGAGAGGAGTCAAAGTGCAATCCAGGCGATTCGTTTCGCCATCATTGCCCATCACGCCATCATCTGACGAAACCGCTCAAATAAGTAGGCGGCGTCGTGCGGGCCGGCGGCAGCTTCGGGATGGTATTGCACACTCGCGGCGTTCGCCGTCGTGTGGCGCAGGCCCTCAATCGTGCCGTCGTTGAGATTCCTGTGCGTCACAACAAGCGTCTGTGGCAACGTTGCCTCGTCAACGGCAAAGCCGTGGTTCTGCGAGGTGATCTCGACCTTGCCTGTGGCTAAATCCATCACTGGCTGGTTGGCGCCTCGGTGGCCAAACTTGAGCTTGAACGTCTTCGCGCCGGACGCCAGCGCCAAGAGCTGGTGGCCGAGACAGATCCCAAAGAGTGGCACCTGCCCAATCAGATCCCGAACGGTGTTGATTGCATACTCAAGCGGCTCTGGATCGCCCGGCCCATTGGAGAGAAAAACACCGTCGGGCTTCAGCGCGAGCACCTCCTGAGCCGTTGCGTTGCCTGGCAGCACAGTCACCCGATAGCCCGCGCTTGCCAAGTGGCGAGCAATATTCCACTTGAGTCCATAGTCGATCGCGACAACGTGCTTTGCAGCACCGGCGAGAGCCGCCGGCGAGGCTCCAAAAACGCCCCCTTCCAACGGCTGCACCAGTGGCACGGACCATGCGTCGAGCGACTCCTGCCACTCTCGGGCGTGAGTAGGCATCACTTCTCGCACAAGGTCTCGGCCAACCAGCGACGGCGCAGCCTTCGCCATCTCAACGAGTTTTGTTGGCTCAAACAATTCGCTGGAGAGCACGCCCATCATCGCGCCTCGAGCCCGCAGCCTTCGTACCAGCGCACGGGTGTCGATGCCGGTGATTCCCACAACGCCTGCCCGAGCCAGATAGTCGCCGATCGTATCGGTAGCGGTGAAATTACTTGCGATTCGACTAGCATGCCGCACAACAAATCCAGAAAGCTGAATTTTGTTGCTTTCGATATCAGCCTCGTTGACGCCGTAGTTGCCAATCTCCGGCGCCGTCATCGTGAGAATCTGGCCGCGGTAACTGGGATCAGTGAGAATCTCCTGATAGCCCGTCATCGAGGTATTGAAGCACACCTCGCCCGAGACGGTTCCCGTCGCACCAAACGACTCGCCGACATAAACTGTTCCATCCTCAAGTGCCAGCGCCGCACGTGCCACGTATCATTTCTCCAGACGCCAATTCGACCGTGAGTCATCGGCCACCAGACTACCAATCGCAGACTCGCTGCAACAGCCACAGGCTGGGCACGACGACAAAAAGGCGAAAATAAAAAGGACGTTCTGGTTTTTCGTGTTCTTCTGAGCCGGAGCAGCGGCGATTAAAGCTGAGAAAGAAAGTCGTTCAAGGCCCTGCGAGCCTCCTGCTCCTGCTTTTCCCGTTGGGCCACTTCCTTGCGGAGCGTCTCGACCCGATCCTCCTGCTGCGCAAATTTCTGCACGTATCGCGTATAAAGTTCGCTACCGCGATCGAGTTGCTGCATGTTTTGGCGGATGCGATCCTGCTCTTGGCTCACCGTTGCGATCTCCTGCTGGCTGGCCGCTTTCTCTCTTACAACTTGCTCGATCTCCCGCTTGCGACGAATGATCTCGGCCAATGCTTTCTTCACATCCGGACTTGTCACCTTGGCATTCGAGTAAAAAAGGATGGCATTGTCGTCCAGATTCGTGATCACGATTCGCTGGTCTACGAGCATCTCTTCGGCCACATCCAGCACAGCTGGCTTACCCGGCTGGGCAATCACGACAAATCGCTGGCGGTCGCGGGTTACCTCGTCGGCCTTGGCTGGCTTCACGAGTTTCCAACCGGACTCTAACGGATATTCCACGAGCACCTTCACAGCCTTGTCACCAGAGTTCTTGACGTCAAATTTCTTCTCTCTGGCAAGCTTTCGTGAGGCGATGAGCGTGCCTTTTTCAACACGCACACTTACGATTTCTTCCGGCTTAACAACCGCCCGCGGCGCAATCTCCACGTCGAGATCGACTGCATAGCTCAAAAGCCGCTCGCTGCCGGGAGCCATGTCCTCGACTCTGGCATCGCCGGCGTAGGCACCGCCGTCGTACACCGTGATTGGGCCCTGCATGAGATTCAACTTTGTGGAGTTCACCAACCGCAGGCCTGCCAGCGGGTGCTTTGCCATGACTCGTTCATCGTAAATCGCCACCTTCTCTGCCTCAACCTTCTCTCCCACAATCGGCAACATCGCCGAACGCTGCCGCTGGATCGTGACCGGCTTGGCAATCTCATAGCGAAACAGTTCGCCCAATGCTCCGCCCTGCGCCATGCTCTGCACGCTCGCTGCCGCCTCGAACATCGATTTCGCATCCCGCGTCTCCCCCTGGAGTTGATCTAGGGGTAGGTCTTGGGATTCATTTTTTGCAAATGATCCGGGAGGGGCGGCCGCGACGCGGCCGTGTTGACGTTCGGCCCCCTTACGCATCTTGTTCGCAACTTGGGCAGCGGCGGATTCCGATTTTCTGGAACCGTCTGCGGCCGCCAGAAATTCACGTTCGCCTCCAGCTAGATCCTGCCCATACACCTGCGGCACCAGCGATGCGTAGAGTTCCTGTTGCACCTCTGGACGCGGCACATAGAGGGGCTGATAGAGATCCATTACAAATGAAATTGGACGCCCGCTCACCAACGACATGCTGACGTCTTTCCAGTCGTTATCCGTCGTGTTTTCCACGATGGCAAAGCCCTGCAGCATTGCCTGATTGCCAAGCTTCTTTCCTGCATCCTGACCGCCTGCCTGATTGCCGCCCACCACATCATCCAACACGAGCCTATAGCTCGTCTTCCAGATCGGTGTTTGCTGAACGTACCCCACACGCACGTCTCTGGCCCCCTTGCCTGAAAAATTCAGAGTGACCGACTTTTTCTCATTGTCGTGACCGAGCGCCAACACGGCCAAAGCCTTTTCAAGTTCGCTCTGCAATCGCGGATCAACGAGCTTGATCCGCGTAATGGAATCCAGCGGCAGCGTTCGCAGGCCATCCTTCGTGAGGATCGTGACAAACTCCTTCTCGATTGTTTTGTCAGCACCCACAGGAACGGCGCGCTTCTCAACGCCCACAATCGTGCCAGATGCAGGCGCCAACGCATCGACGTCGATTGCTTCGCCACGCAATCGGCCGAGGAGCTGGCCCATGGATGGATTATCTGTGAGATTGACGGCAAATGTCTCAAGCGTTTTTGTGAGCGGGTCTCGCGATGCGTAACTCACAGTCGACACGGTGCCGCCGCCGAGATCTTCGAGCACCATGCTTTTAAGCAGGTCGTTGATGTGCTCGGACTTGAAGCTCATCTCGACCTGCGCATCGTTGTTCACTTTTCCGCCGTGCTGAAAATAACCGACACCTGATGTGAACAGCACCACCTTCTCCAACGGCAGCGGGAACTCCTCTGCCCTGTTGCCCGGCGGCTGGGCATCAAGCGATCCAGCCAGAAAGACGGCGATACAACCGGCAATGGAAAGAATGCGTGACATGAGTGAGCCTCCAAAGACAAAGAGTGGTGTTCAATGAGACGAGTTGACGTTTGACGCACCGGTTGGATGCGCGCGGGAGGCAAAAGGTTCCCGGAAGAAAAGGGTGTGGGAATCATGCTCTGGCATCTCTGGCAAAGCAAACCCTGCGAAGAGGCTCCCGTGAAAATGCCGTGGTCACCGTACCGATGGCTGGCCGATCATTTTTGCAATCCGACGGCCCGGAGATGTCATGGCCAGTTCGCCTAGTTTATCGACTGCGATCCATGCAAGATTCTGCGACAGTTTGCCCATTCGAGCTGCCGTACAGGCCACCACAGCCAGCGTGATTCGGTGGTGCGTCACCGTGTGAGTGAACGTGCCCAGAGCCTTGGGTTGCGTGCAGGCCAACGGCTGCAGCGTTTTTGATTCGCCGATGGCTTGGTGGAGTTTTCTGGCTGCAGCTTGCACTCGAGGAAAATCCCAGAGGCCCGCCCACCATTCTCCTTCTTCTCGCTTCTGCACCAACACGCGTGCTCCGCGGCGCACCACAATCGCAGCCTCGCGAAGCTGCTTGGTGGCACGACGCACGGACTTCATCGGAATCCTGCTCACGCGACCGCTGTTGTTTGCATCGCACATACGAGCCAGTGGACAGGCTGTGCAGAGGGGCCTGTCTGGCGTGCAGACCATTGCTCCCAGATCCATCAAGGCCTGATTGAACCGTCCGGCATCTCGCTGTGGCACAAGGCTGTGCGCGATTTTCCATATCGGCTCGTCGCCGCCCGGCCTGTCTAACCGCTTCGCATAGCCAGCGAGCCTTGCAAGCACGCGGCGAGAATTAGCCTCGACAATTGGTTCGGGAAGATCCATCGCAATCGACGCAATCGCACCGGCTGTGTAGCGGCCAATGCCTGGGAGGCCGCGGAGCGCCGCAACTGTCCGAGGAAATGTGCCTCCATGTTCGGTGGCCAGCACCTTGGCTGCCGCGTGCATCTGCCTCGCCCGACGGTAGTAGCCAAGGCCTTCCCACGCCCGCAGCACATCGTGCTCGTCAGCTGCCGCAAGCGATTCAACGGTTGGAAACAACCCGAGAAATCGCTGGTAAAAGTCTTTGACTCTCTCTACCTGCGTTTGTTGAAGCATAATCTCGCTCACCCAAACCCGATAAGGATCCCGCGACCGCCGCCAGGGTAAGTCCCGCCTGGCGCGGGCATACCACGCCCCCAACGCCCGCGCAATGGCTCTGGCATTGAGTGGCCGACACGCGTCCGAACGAATCCCTGCGACCTTCACATCGGCCCCTTGCAATCGTGTTTTTATTCCGTTCCAACCAGAGGAGTCTATCAAGGCCCACGCCGTCCGTAGCAGTCCCCGCGTGAGTTTGCTTGTTTCATCCTCGATGCCAATGCCCAACCCAGATTCCAGCCAGCCGTTGCAGCCCGATCACAACCGTGATCAAAACCCTGAATTAAAAAAACACGGAAGCCGTCGCGCGCGAACTGTGGAAAAGCTTCGAATCCAACGGCACGATTCGGCCGTGGGGTGTGAATGGGAATTCGTTCACCCGCGGTGTGCTCGGAAACGCCGTGACGACATGGCGGAGGTGGAGGCGATGGTCGAAGCTGGCGAAACAGACATTGCCCGCGACGAGCTTGTCTGGCTGCTGTCGGAGTGTCCTGATTTCTTGGACGCCCACGTGCACCTAGGTTTGATTGCGTTGGAGGATGGCGACCCAAAGCTGGCAAGGGGCCACTTCGGACGGGCCTACGAACTGGGGCTTCGGGCGCTGGATGCCGCTGACAACTCCCATCCGCTGCCATACGTTCGCCCGAGCAATAGGCCTTTTTTTGAAGCCGCCAAAGGGCTCGTTCACTGCCTGATTGCAACTGGCCGGGAGGCCATGACAAAAGATATACAGCGACGCCTGGCACAACTCGACCCCACTGATCCGCTGGGCATTGCAAGAATGACAGGCATTCAGGGCACATGAAGGGCCCATGCACGCCGCACGCGTGCCCCCTGCGAGCCGCCAGTGTGAAAACGCATCTCATTTGATCTCGTATGCTATGTGGCTGTTCGTAATTTTATTCTCTCTCTGTAATGAGGAGTGGCAGCCTTATGTGCTCTGGTACCCGCTTGCGTTGGCTTGCTCTGGTGGCCCTCTTGCTCGGCATGCAGGCCATGGTTGTGTTCTCGGCAGCGGTGGCTCTGGCAGTCGATGCCCCCGCCGAGACGATTCGGCTCTGGCAGGGCAATGCCCCTGGCGCGCTCGGTGCGGCGGAGCAGGATATTCCAGTGGTGGCGTGGTGGCCCGCGTTGAACTCGAAGCCGCCGCAAGAAAAAACGGCTGCCATCGTGATCTGTCCAGGCGGTGGCTACGGCGGGCTGGCCGATCACGAGGGCTCCGACTACGCCCGCTGGCTCAACGCACAGGGCGTTTCGGCTTTCGTGCTCCGCTACCGCTTGGGCAGCAAGGGATACCGGCATCCAGTCATGCTCGGAGATGTGTCGCGGGCCATGCGAGTGGTGCGGTCACAGCACTCACAGCTTGGAATCGATCCAAAACGCGTCGGTGTGATGGGCAGTTCGGCCGGCGGGCACCTAGCCCTGACGCTCCTGACTCACGGCGACAATGGCAACCCATCTGCGGTTGATCCAATCGACCAACAGTCTTCGCGGGCCGATCTGGGCGTGCTCTGCTATCCAGTGGTAAGCATGGTGTCGGCCAACACCCACATCGGTTCGCAAAAGAATCTACTTGGAGATGCTCCTTCTGAAGAACTCCTGCGAGATCTCTCTGGAGAACTGGCGGTAGACGACCAGACGCCGCCAACGTTCGTCTGGCATACGGTCGAAGATAAAGGCGTGAAACTGGAAGGCGTTCTGGATCTTGCCGCCTCGCTACAGAAGCACAACCGTCCGTTCGAATTGCACGTATATGAAAAAGGGGCGCACGGCATTGGCCTCGGCGTGCGGCCATACGATCCGACAAAGCTACATCCGTGGACCGTCGAATGCAGCCGCTGGCTGGCGGAGCGTGGATTTTCGAAGAGCAAGGCCCAGAACCAAGAGCCACGCCCATGACGAATCCTCCTCGCTTTATCGTTCTGGAGGGGATTGATGGAGCTGGAAAATCCTCGCAGATCACAGCCCTTGTGGCATGGCTACGAGAAAATCGTTGCACGGTGACGACGTGCCGCGATCCAGGCTCGACGGCGGCCGGCGATGCGATTCGGAGCATTCTGCTGGACCGTCAGGAAGTCACCCTCGTTCAAACAGCGGAAATGCTGCTGTACATGGCCGCGCGGGCGCAGCTTGTGGCAGAGATCATTCAGCCAGCGCTAGCCCGAGGTGAGTGGGTCGTCTCGGATCGCTATTTGCTGGCAAACATTGTCTACCAAGGGCATGCCGGCGGCCTTGATCCGGAAATCATCCGACAGGTGGGAGCAGTGGCCACCGGTGGGCTCCAGCCCGATCTTGTTCTTTTACTCGATCTTGATCTGGAGACTGCCTCACGACGGCTGTCGCGTCCGCTGGACAAACTGGAAGACCGGGGCGACGAATTTCGCAAGCGGTTGCACGATGGGTATCGAATTGAGGCAGCCCGCCAACCGGACAGGATCGCCGTGATCGATGCGACGGGCAACATCGCCGACGTTGCAACCCGCCTGCGTGATGCGGTATCGCAGCGATTGGAGACAGGATTCACTTCCTGACAAAACACACAATGGCGTGGCAGGGAATCGAGGGACACGACGCGGTTGTGGAAAGGTTTGTGGCGGCGCAGGCCCTCGGCCGCATCGCTGGATCGTATCTCTTTATCGGGCCACCGGGCATCGGCAAGAGCACCTTTGCGCAAAAGCTGGCTGGGTCCCTGCTCTGCCGGTCGACAGGCAAAGGCCTCTTGCCCTGCAACGCGTGCAGTTCGTGTGTGCAGGCAAAGGCTGGCAGGCATCCAGATATCGATATCGTGTCGAAGCCGGAAGATCGGGCCACGATTCCGCTGGAAACCTTCATCGGTGACGCAGATCACCGGATGCGAGAGGGCCTGTGCTGGAGGCTCCTGCTCCGGCCGACGATGGGGAGTCGCAAGGTAGCGATTATTCTGGATGCCGACCACCTCGCCGAAGAGGCTGCCAACTGCTTGCTCAAGACGCTGGAGGAACCCCCGGACGGCGCGGTGATTGTGCTGGTTGGCACGGCGTTAGAAAGGCAACTCCCAACGATCCGCTCGCGGTGTCAGATCGTGCGTTTTCGTCCACTAACGAGCGAGACAGTTTTTTCGATACTGAAGCATGAAACTGCTCGTGGAACAGATATCGGCCAGATTCAAAACGATGATGCCATCAAAAAAGAGCCCGACAACGACTCGCTTTTATGGGCATGCGCTCAAGGCTCCGGCGGCAGCCTCCAGCGGGCGCGACTCTTACTCGACCCGATGCTAGCAGCGTTTCGATGCCGACTCATCTCACTGCTCTCACACCGCCCAATGCATGGCGTTGAATTAGCTGACGAGACGAAGTTGTTGCTGGACGCTGCTGGCAAAGAAGCTCCGGTTCGGCGTGCTCGGCTCAGGATCGTACTCGAATCTGCCATCGATTTTTTTCGTGCGGCCCTGCGGGATGATCTGGCTGGCGAGCCTCCCTGCGACCAAGTTCTTGCTGAACTGATCAACGCGTGGACAGGCGGTTCAGAGGAAGCGGTCGTGTCCCTTCGCCATACACTCGACGCGTTGGACGCAGTCAACCGGAATGCCAACCTCACGATTGTCGTTGACGCTTGGACCGCTCTACTGGAACAGCCGCGTCTTACCCAAACCACCTGACCTGCGCGAGCCGCTCGTCTTTGCTGCCTATCTGCACGGCATAACCTCTGCGATTTGGTAAGCCATAACGATCGCTTGCCGTGAAATCGATTTTTCTGGTCGTGCCTGTCGATCCTGCTATTCGGGTCGTGCCTTCATTGCAGGGCGCGATCCTGTCGCGGTCAGAGTTTGGTCATCTGCGGGGAGGGCGAGTAGGCATGTCAGAAAAACAGGCCGGTGGCATTGTCGTTTCATCGTTCATTGCCGGACTCATATTTGCGGCTGCTCTTTTTGCACCGCACGCGTGGGATCCTGTGCCAGAGCCATTTTTTGGTCTGGAGGAACCCCTCGCGGAAGGGATTCGGGATGAGTCGCTCGCGGGATCGCACTCATGCCTGGTTGAAAGCACAATCGCAGTCGATGCCAACCGCAGAAGCGGCGGCCTTGCGGCGCATCCAGCAATTGTCGCCGAGGCGATCGCCACAACTGGCTCCCACGCTCCCACTGCCGCGCCATCACCCCTTCGCGGCACCGGCGGTCTTCAGCATATGGCGGCGGTCCTCGCTGCTACACCGCCCGAGCGACTAGCGATGAACGAGCCATCCGGAACCGCCGCAGCACGAACCGCAGTGCAGACAGTTCAAGCTCAAACCGTTCAGGCGCAAATCGTTCCGCCAACTATTGCCCAAGTCCATGCCGTACCACCGCCCAAACCGGAGCCGATCCATCCGAGGTTGATTCTGCCACCACCAGTAGGGGGTTCACTCGGTTCCGCCCCGATGCCTGGAGAAAACTGGAGCAATCCAGATACGGTCAACTGGTCTGAAACTCCGACTTCGCAGTCTCCAGAAAATTTAAATCCGTCAACGTCTCCTCGATTTGGATTGCTGACGGAGCGAAGGCACGAATCCAGGGGCGATGGTTTTGCTCCCACACAGGAGAGCAATGCACCGAACTCTGCCCAGCCCACCGTCGGCGGACGCATTCTAGATCGGCTGCGTGTGGGCGAGAGGCTACTCTCGCGAGAACGGGCCAGCGATGCGCCCCAGACGCCTTCAACGGTTGCACCCACGCAGAAATTCCCGGCTGACATCAGTGTCTGGCCAACGCCTGTCAAACTGCTCGAACAGTTGGAGCAACTCGCTGCACTCCATCCGAAAGCCGCCGGAACTGCCGGTATGCCCGCAGTTGCTTGGGCGACTCATTCGCTCGCCCAACTCCGCGATGCCTTAACGACTAACGGGCCTCGAGATCCCATTGCAGGTGCGAACCTCGTCACGCTCGGAGAGTCTGTGCATGCGGGCATGGGGATTGCTGATGGCATCGCTGATGCTTCCCTCGCATCAGGTACGAGACGCGCAGCCTTGGCGATGGCTAGGCGAGTGGCCGTGTGGCGCACTGCCACCGGACTCTTCGCCACAATCGCGGCCCAACAGGCAGCCGAGGCCGCTGGGGCTGCCACGCCCTCCCACGAAACAATTCCGTCGTGCAGCCAACGCAACGAAGCGGACATTGCCCAACTCCTTAACTCCTTGGAACGATTCGAGACAACACTTTCCCCGACAGATGCGGCGGTGGCGACGGCGGCGATGGCGGCGATCGATGCTTCTTCTCAGGAGGGATGTCGGAGCGTTGCCAAGGCGGTGCGAGAACATTATCTGTCTGCCAATGTCCGAATCGCTGTGCACCAGCAGTTTCTGGACAAACTCTTGCCGGCGGCGACAGTCAATACTGGACCGGTAGACGATGTTGTCTTGGGCAGAAAGGTGCGCGGCACTCGCACCGTCGAACGCACCACCACCGTGCGATTCACTCCCGACTCTGACGAGATCTGTATCAGCCTCGAAGTACATGGTGACGTGGATTCTCGCACGGTCACAGCAGCAGGGCCCGTATCACTGACGGCCCGCGGAGCCTCCTCGTTTACGGTGAGCAAACCCATCAAGGTATGTTCGGCAGGTCTGCTTTTTGGTGACGCCACGGGCGTCGCATCCAACCGCTCGCAACTCGATGCCATACAGACGAGCTTCGACTCGGTGCCGATCATGCGGTCGCTGGTGCGAAACATTGCCAAAAGCCAGCACGATGAAAAAATGCCCGAGGCCAATCGCGAGGTAACCGACCTGATCATCGGGCGAGCCTGTCGCGAGGTGGACGAGCAGTCGGAGCCGCAGTTCGCCGAGATCGCGGATCGGATACGCACGAAGATCTGGTCGCCTCTGGTGCAACTGGGTTTAGAACCAACCGCCGTTGCCATGGAGACAACCCAAACAGTCGCAACCGTTCGGCTGCGGCTGGCCGGCGATGGACAACTTGCCGCCCATACCCCTCGACCACGGGCGCCTTCGGACTCCATGCTCAGCATGCAGGTGCACGATTCCTCGCTCAACAATGCGATGGAGCGACTTAAACTGGCCGGCAGGAGGCTCTCGTTGGAGGAGCTGATGCAAATTCTGTGCGAAAAGGTGGGGATGGAGTCGACCAGCGCAGAGGATCTACCGGAGGGGGTCGCCGTAACGTTCGCAAAAGAGCAGCCGCTACGAATCGAGTGCCGAGATGGATTGGTACACGTGCGAGTAACGCTCGACGCAATCGAAAGCGGGCGCCGTCACTGGTACGATATCGTGGCACACGTCGCCTACAAGCCTTCGAACAGTTCTGCCCAGGTGTTTCTGGAGCGGGAGGGACCGGTGCAATTGAGCGGTCCTGGACATCACGGCCGCATGGAACTTGCCCTGCGTACAATCTTTGGCAAGATCTTCCCGAAAGAGCGGCCAATCCCGGTGCTTCCAGGGCGAATCGTCGAGAACCCCCGCCTTGCTGGCATGCGGGTGCTGCAATCGGTAAGCTCCGACGGCTGGCTTGCGCTGGCGATTGGCCTGCGTGAACCGGCTGCGACGGCCAACGCCACCCTCGCGCCATCGCTTCAGCGGAAGCGGAGGTAGACTCCACCGCGCCGCACACCTGACCTGCCCACGAGGAACGCTACCATGCCCGTCAGTTCGCAATCGTCTCGCACCGAATCCGACAGTATGGGCAACGTCAACGTGCCCGCCAACCGCTACTGGGGCGCCCAAACAGAGCGATCTCGCGACAACTTCAAAATTGGCGTTGATCGCTTTCAGTGGGGGGCAGCCATTACGCAGTCGCTGGGCATCCTGAAAAAATGCGCGGCCTTGGCCAACGGTGAACTCGGGCAGATTCCTCCCGAAAAGGTGCGACTGATCGTGCAGGCCGCTGACGAAGTGATTGCCGGCACACTGAACGATCACTTTCCGCTGGTCGTATTTCAGACCGGCAGCGGCACGCAGTCGAACATGAATGCCAACGAGGTAATATCGAACCGTGCCATCGAGATGGCTGGTGGTGTGATGGGATCCAAGTCACCGATCCATCCCAACGATGATGTCAATCGATGCCAGTCGTCAAACGACACATTCCCCACCGCGATGCACATTGCTGCGGTGAACACGATTCACAATCGGCTGCTACCTGCCGTGCGAAGCCTGCGAGATGTGTTCGCCGGATTGGAGGAGCGTTATGCTGCGATTGTCAAAATTGGCCGCACGCATCTGCAAGATGCCACGCCCATCACGCTTGGCCAAGAGATCTCTGCGTGGCGATCACAGCTCGATGACAGAATCAACTCGATCGAGCAGTCGATGCCGGGGCTCTACGAACTGGCAATCGGTGGCACGGCTGTGGGCACAGGCCTCAATGCTCACCCGCACTTTGGCGAAGTGGCTGCCCGTTATATCGCAAAAGAAACGGGGCACCCTTTCGTATCGTCGCCCAATAAGTTTGCGGCACTCTCTGCCCATGATGCTCTCGTGGAAATCAGTGCCGCCGAGCGGGGCCTCGCAATGGCGCTGTTCAAGATCGCCAGCGATATCCGCTGGCTGGCCTCTGGGCCTCGCTGTGGCATCGGCGAGATTTCGATTCCTGAAAATGAACCGGGCAGTTCGATTATGCCTGGCAAAGTGAACCCCACGCAGTGCGAGGCGATGACGATGGTCTGCGTGCAGGTGTTCGGAAACGATGCCGCAGTGGCCTTCGCCGGATCGCAAGGACATTTTCAGCTCAATGTCTTCAAGCCGCTCATGATTCACAACGTGCTGGAATCGGCCGACTTGATGGCCGATTCCTGCGACTCGATGCGGATCCACTGCGCCGTAGGCATTGTGCCACAACTGACACGCATTCAGCAGAATCTCGACAGTTCCCTCATGCTTGTCACGGCCTTAAATCCACACATCGGCTACGAGAAGGCAGCCAGCATCGCGAAGACAGCGCTCCAGAAAGGCACAAGTCTCAAAGAAGCGGCTGTGTCGCTGGGGTATGTTTCCGCCGCCGACTACGACCGGTGGGTCGTCCCTGCTGAAATGACCTATCCTAAATAACTCTGATGCGTACACCACCGCGGTGGCGTACAAGCCGTGCCAGCAAGTCCCCTGACAACGCGCGGTATCAGTCGTTCAAATCGCTGCGGCGGCAGTCTCTCCAGTGCGAATCCGCACAACCTCAGCGAGATCCGTCACAAAAATCTTGCCATCGCCCACTTGGCCAGTGCGGGCAGTCGTCATGATCTTGCTAATAACGGCCTGCGCTTCGTCGTTGCTCACCACCACCTCGATCTTCACCTTTGGCAGAAAATCGACTGAGTACTCCGCACCCCGGTAGGTTTCGGTGTGCCCCTTCTGCCGGCCAAATCCGCGGACCTCCGTAACGGTCATGCCCTTGACTCCCTGCGCGTTGAGCGCGTCTTTTACTTCCTCAAGCTTGAAATGCCGAATGACCGCTTCGATTTTCTTCATGATGATTCTCCTGCGAGATGAGGTCCTAGACGAATGACTCCAGAAAACCACACGCGGTTTTCTGCCGGGAACCATACGCATGCACGTTTGAGATCCCTCTACATATCAATATCCATGCACACCGCATGCCGAACACTAGCAGCTTGGTTCTGCAAGCACTTCGCTATTCTGTCTCGACGTGCTGTCGCATTTCCAGAGCGCCGGTTCGAGCAAAAGCCACTTGCGTCCCTCACGCCTCTGCCGGCCTGCAGTTCCAGCCGCTGTTTGAAGTCTTCTTGGCGAAGTGTCTCGCAGCCGAGGCGCGCAGTCACGAAAATGATACGCATCGCATCGAGTGTGGCTCCATGGCAATTCACTCACCCGATAGCGCTTTTGCAGACCGGCTGTTGCCTCCAGTTCGCTCGTCGCGCCATGCGGAATTCGAATAAAGATGCGTTTCTTGCACCCATCCAGAAGGTGATCACCACAACCCGCAACCCAGCGTTTATCGAACGGGCCAAACGCTATAAAAACGCATAAAATTGGAGCGGAATAAAGTCTCGCAAGACCCCACGTTGTAGATGAACTGCGTTTTCCAATTCAGACAATTCACGGGCGACGAAAGCTGGAGCCATCGAGGCCATGGCTCTTCATGAGGCGATAGAGCGTGCCTCGTGGGAGATGCGCCTCGCGGGCCGCTGCGGAAACGTCTCCCAAATGCCGGGAGAGTAATTCGGTGAGGTACTGCTTTTCGAATCTCGCACTATGGATGGCACGCTGCGCGAAATAGCCTACGGCTCCCGCTTCCGCACCAACCGCATGGCCTGCTGCAGCAACGAGTTCGTCCGGCAAGTCCTCGACGCCAGCCATCGTGGTGCGCGCCATGGCGATCGCCCGCCGTACCACATTTTGCAATTCACGCACATTACCTGGCCAGTGATAGCTCCGAAGCACCTGATAGGCATCTGTCGAGAGCCCTCCTGTGGCCTTGCCCATCTCTTGGCTGGCCCGGTTTGCAAAATATTCGGCCAGCAGGCCGATGTCATCGCCGCGTGCCCGCAGCGGCGGCAGGTCGATCCGCACCACGTTGATTCTATAAAAGAGGTCGCGACGAAACTCGGCGCGTTCGAGCATGGTGTCGAGATTGCGAGAAGTAGCGGCAACGACTCGCACGTCGACGGCAGTCTCTTGCCTCGCGCCAACTCGTCGCACTCGGCGTTCTTGCAGCACTCGCAGTAGCTTCGCCTGCAAGGGCAGCGGCAGTTCACCAACCTCATCTAAAAACAACGTGCCGCCGTCGGCAAACTCCACCAACCCCATGCGTCGGGCATCGGCCCCAGTAAATGCACCTCGCTCGTGCCCAAAAAGCTCACTCTCCATCAAAGCATCTGGGATCGCACCACAGTCTACCGGCACAAATGGGCCCGCCGCACGACGGCTGCGACTATGCAAGGAGCGGGCGACGAGTTCCTTGCCGGTGCCTGTTTCGCCTGTCACAAGAACATCCACGGAGCTTGTCGCCACCCGATCAATAATCGAATAGACGTGCTGCATCGGCGAACTCTCGCCTAAAAAATCATCGAACGAATACGGCCGCTCAACCGCTCGCCTGAGCACTTCCTCGGCGGCCATCCGCCGGGAGGATGACAAGAGACGCACGAGCGAGTCTTCGAGGTCGGTCTCCACTCGTTTGAGGTCCAAGTAATCGCCAGCCCCCGCTTGCAAGCAAGCTCTCGCCGTGTCGACGCTGGGATGCGGATCGATCACCACCATTGGGAGTTGCGGATCGGCTTTTTTGAGCGCGTTGTAAAGCACATCTGCCGTCGGCCCGAGCCTCGCTGTGACGATGCCCAAATCCCACGCGTCGCGAGCGAGGCTGCCTAGCGCTTTCTCGAGCGATGTCTCCACTCGCAGTTCCATCGGCTGCAATCTCGCCACGAGTGTGGCGTAGGGCAGACCGGTAGCCCCTGAGGAATCGACGACGAGAATGCGAGGTTGCCGCATGGCGAACTGTGTGCGCGTGAAAGCGAATGAAATAAAGCGACGGCCGCCGTACACTCGCTATCGAACCACGTCAGTATGCCGAGTTCACAACGAACCGGCAACTCGCTGCAGTGACACCCCACGGATCTGCACGTGAAAGAAGCTGCCTCTTCGGGCATCTTTCGGCGCGCCGCGGCTCTGGTATATTTCATGGGCATGCCCATGGCACAGGACTGCCTAGCCGTGGGCTTGGTCATTGTCTTCGTTATTTTATTGTCTGGGTTTCTATTGTCCCTGTTTGGCAGAGGAGATTTTCAGCGTATGCCCATCGACCCCTACGCAGCGTGTCCCGGCGGCACTGGAAAAAAAATCAAGTTTTGTTGCACCGAATTGGTGTCCGATTTGGAGCAACTCGACCGACTCATCGAAGGGGACCAAATATCCGCTGCACTCGAGCAAGTCGAACGCCTCTCACAGCGAACGCCCAATCGCGCCTGCCTGATGGCCATGCGAGTCAAGCTGGAGTTGGGCTCTCGGAAATTTGCTGCAGCAGCGGCGAGCAGCCAGGCTTTTCTGTCAGCTTTTCCTGACAATCCACTGGCCCTTGGGCACGCCGCGGTGGCCAACGCGATTGCCGGACGGTTGCAGGAATCGGCGGCCTTGTTTGACAAGGCCCGCGAAACTGCGGGAGCAGATGTCTCGCCGGACATGATCAACATCGCAGCCACGCTCGTGCAGGCCAGTGCTCAGGCTGGCCACACTGGATGTGCGCAAGGGATCGTTGAGTGGCTGATCGATAAATCACTCAGCACCCCAGAAGACCGGCGGCTCCTAGCATCGATCGTTGGCTCATCGGGGGTACCTGCGGCACTCCGCACGAAGGTACGTTTTTCGGAAGCTCTCCAAAACTCTCCCGGGAAAACAGAATTTGATGCGGCTCTTCATGCCGCCCGCGACTGGAAACTCTCTGCCGCCTTGGCGATGTTTCATTCACTTAAAAACTTGACTCCCCATAGCCGGCCGCTCTTCACCAATATCGCCATCCTCTGCGAGATGCTGGCTCGCCCATTTGAAGCGTCTGAGGCGTGGCTGGGCGTTGCTCGGCTGCAGGACGTCCCGTACGACGATGCCGTCGAAGCCACTGGCCGCGCCATTGCTCTAGAAACTGAGGCAGACGAAGACCGATCGCCTCAGGTGCCGTTTGAGCGAGCCAAGGCCCCGCTGGCTGCCGGCGAGGCTGGCTCCATCGAACTCCTCGAAGACACACTCCGTCACAATGCCCTCTTCGATACCTCCCCATTCGAGCGATCTGAATGGGTTTCTCGCGGTGCGGTGCCACCGCGTTCGGTATGGCGTGTGTATGAGCCACCGGCCATCCCTGGCAAGGCCTCGCAACTGCTGGCGCTGTTGCTCATCTTTGGCCGGCAGACCGACCGCGATCCGGAAGTTATCCTGCAGGGATTTGCGCCCGATGTGGCTCGAGCCAAGCGGATCGTAGAGCCGCTGCTGCACGTGTCTTTTGCAGCGGAAGCCGAGCGTGAGGGAATGCCTTCCACCACGCCAACCAACTGGCTGCTGTCCGCGCAGTTTCGAATGCAGCCACCAGAAAGTCTGAAGGAAAGCACGCCGCTAGGCGAGGCATCGGTCTTTGAAAAAATGTTTCAAGAGCAGCAGGCAGCGGCTTTGGAGCGGTTCCGTGCCGTCTGGCCTGATACGCCACTGCCGGAACTCCTAGGCAAGTCGCCGAGAGAGTCGCTCAAGCAGCCAGAAGGTGCCTGGCGAGTCGAGGCGTTGCTGTCGGAGGGAGAAGCCACCTCGCGACGCCGCGATGCTGCAGATGCCTGGGCCGCTATGCGATTGCAATTGGGCGTAGCTGTGCCCTCTGCCATTGAATCTGCCACCCCCATGCAGGATGTGCCTCCAATGCGTTGGCATCGTGTGTCGCTGGGGTCGGTGGACCTAGACCAACTTCGCGGACTCTTTATGACGGCGGTTGATGCGGGTTTTGATCTGGCAGCCGAACGGGCCGCAGAGGCGATTGTGGCACGATCCGACGCCGCGCCGGTAGATCGCATGGAGGCCTGGAGCCTACTTGAGGATCGCGCCGAGTCCAGCGTGCGGAAACTCGAAATCATTCAAGAGTTGCGGGCACTTGCCACAACGCTCAAGGCCAGCGACGGCATGATTGACGTGGCTGAACTCCGCATTCGGTTGCAGCGGGGCGATCAGGCCGACATCATGCGGTTGCTGGATCATCTGCGACGGGATCACTCACGAGATCAGAAGGTCCTTGAATCGCTCGCTGCGGTGCTCAGCGAGGCTGGGATCGATCTGTCCAGCTTTGCAGGACAGGCCCAAGGCGGCGGAGTACCGGCTCTCGGCTCAGCGGGCACGAGTGCTACTGCTCAGTCCACAGGCAGCGCACTCTGGACTCCCGGGAGCCAGCAATCTACGCCACCAGGCGAGAAGAAGGCCATCTGGACGCCGTGAGATGGGTATTGCAACGTCTCGCCAAGTGTTTGACTCAACGGCCATGCAGCGAGCCCTCGAGTTGGCGCTGCGTGGGCAGGGGCATGTCGAGCCAAATCCATTGGTTGGTGCAGTCATCGCCTCATCCGACGGCACGGCTATTGTTGCGGAAGGCTGGCACGCTCGTTTTGGCGAAGCGCATGCTGAGGTGGCTGCACTCGCGGCAGCTGGCACGAAGGCCCGTGGCGGTACGCTCTACGTAACGCTCGAACCCTGCTGCCATCAAGGCAAAACGCCTCCATGCACATCGGCCATCATCGCCGCAGGCATTGCTAGAGTGGTTGTGGCCTCGCGCGACCCATTTCCTGCCGTCAACGGGCGTGGGATAGCCTCGCTTCAGGCGGCGGGCGTGGCGGTGGAGGTAGGCCTCCAATCAAAGGAAGGGATGCGTCTGATCGCCCCATTTTGCAAGCTTGTCACGCAGAACAAACCGTGGTTGATTGCGAAGTGGGCCATGAGCCTGGATGGCCGCATGGCCACTCATCCACCGGACAGTCGGTGGATCTCGTCCGAAGAATCTCGAGCCATTGTGCATGAACTGCGAGGCAGAGTCGACGCGATCGTAGTTGGCATCGGCACGGCGATTGCCGACGACCCACTCCTTACAGCCCGTCCGACGGGCCCGCGACAACCGCTGCGAATTGTGCTCGACACGCAGGCCCGCTTGCCTCTCTCCAGCCAGTTGGTGAAGTCGGCCAGAGAAATACCGCTGCTTGTGGCCACCGGCCCATCCCCCCCCATCCAGCGACTGGCCGCCTTACGTGAAAGTGGTTGCCACATCTGGCAGGGACGCGAACCGTCTCGCGCCGCTCGCTTGGAATCGCTTCTCCAGGAACTGGGCAATCGCCGGATGACAAACGTTCTTGTGGAGGGTGGCTCTGAAGTGCTGGGCAGCTTGTTTGCTCACAAGGCGATCGATGAAGTCTGGGCATTTATCGCACCGAAAATCATCGGGGGTAATGCCATCCAATCGCCACTCTCAGGAGACGACCTTTCCGGCATTTCCGACGCATCAGCACTCGACATTGAGTCTGTCGCCTATCCTGGTGGCGATATTTTTATGCGAGGCCTTCTGCGATACCCATTGACGAACTAAAGGGCTTCTCTATGCACGCTCCTCGGAAGATTTCGCTCGTGCTGAGCGACGTGGACGGCACACTCGTGAACGCCGACAAAGTATTGACGCCACGCGCTCGGCAGGCCGTCAGCCGCTTACGCGATGCCAACATCCGATTTGCTGTTACCAGCGGCCGACCGCCTCGCGGCATGGAAATGCTGATCGAACCGCTGCAACTCGACACTCCCATCGCCGGCTTCAACGGCGGCATGTTCATGAGCGAAAAACGAGAGTGTTTTGAGGAAAAAAAGCTGCCCGAGGATGTCGTTGGCGAAGCAATCGAACTCATTCGTTCACACGGCCTTGAGCCGTGGGTGTACAGCGGCAACGCTTGGTTTGTGCCTGCATGGAATGGGGCCCACGTGAGACATGAATCCTCGACGGTTCAATTTGCACCCACCGTCGTTGCCGACTTTGGCACAACGATCCAAGGGGCCATCAAGGTGGTGGGTGTCAGCGACGACCTCGATGCAGTTCAGCGATGCACGACCGCCTCAAAGACTTTGTTCGGCCAACGGGTATCAGCCAGCCGCTCGCAGCCGTATTACCTCGACATCACCCATCGTGACGCCAACAAAGGGGCGGTCGCCGAATATCTGGCAGGCGTTTTGAACATCCCGTTCGAGGAGATCGTCACGATCGGAGACGGGCTCAACGACGTGCTGATGTTTCGCAAATCAGGGTTTAGTATCGCGATGGGCAATGCAGCCGAAGCGGTCAAGTCGGTAGCCAGTGCCACGACCGACTCACATGCCAACGAAGGCTTTGCAAAGGCGATCGAGCAGTTCGTCTTGGGCGAAGACTTTATTCGGCAGGCAAATCCCGAATGACGTTTTGCCAATGAGTGACCGTGGCGTCCGACTTGACTGCTGTCTCGGCAACAGCCACTCGCAGCGATCGGAGCACATCAAATACGACGGCCACTTGCTTGAGCGCGTCTTTGGCCTGCTCGTTCTCCACGTCGGCCGTGAGCTCTATATCTTTATCAACCTCCCCGTCTCGCTGGAGCACACAGCCATAACGGGTCAGATAGACAACCCAGGGCTGCACCGCATCGATCAGCCCCGCGAAATCTATCGCGGCCGCAGCGGCCAGAGGCTCGTCAAACTTCGACAATTGCGAACCAGTTTCAAGGCGAGTCTCTATCAAGAGACGACCGACCTGCTTGGGCAGAAATGCAAACACAGCCGCATCGGCTCCCACCCCAATTGAAGGTTTCACCTGCTCGTCGAGTCCCGCATCGGGGATGGCAAATGACCAGAGCATTCCGCCTTCGACCTTCGAACTCTCTGGTTCGGGCACACGGTAATCAGCGGGAACCGCGTCAGGGTTCAGCTCCCTAATCTGGTCAACGAGTTCATCCCCGAGTGCAAACAGATCGCTCATCCCCTCTCGAAAAAGCTTGGGGTCACTGAGCCCAAGCACGATGGCTGGCTCGAAGAGCGGCAGCGGTTCTGCTGATTCTGGCAGCTCATTCTGAATCTTCTTAGCCTTACTCTTGGCATCGAGCACAAACCCGATCTGGCCGTCAGCCAGAGACGGCAAGATCTTCTTTCGCAGGATACCTACGAACTGAGTGGCTAAAGGCCCCAAGTGCTCCTCGACTTCATCGAATTGTTCTCGGTTGTTTGCATCAGCCTTTGGAAGCAAATATTTTTTGAAGAAAGACCATCCCATGTCAGACCACAGCACGAAATCCTCAAACTGGCCGGGGGCTGCCTTGGCTCGAAAGACAATAGCCCCCAGCGGCGCGCCACCCGTGTGTTCCAAAAGCTCCAGCCGCTTCGACCCGTCGACCGGCAGATTCTGAGTCCAATTCCACGAGTATCCCTCGTAGCCTTCGGGTGCCATAAACGAGAACCCAAGCCACGGGCCGGGCACAGGCAGCCGCTTCTTGTATCCCTCGGCAACCTTCGCGAGGTTTTTGCGGGCGTCTGCGGCGGCTCCTTCGGACAGGCCAGCGGCTTCGGCAGCCAGGTCGCTGAGCTTTGCCATCTGTGCAATGTCATCCGCCGACGGAGCCAGCGACGTGGCAAGCGACTGACTCATGTAGAAAACGCTGGTGATGGGCTTGTCTTTATGTGCCAAAAGGGGCTCCAAAGGCTTTGTGGCAAGCAACCCCGCACCGCCGTCTTTTTTCACAACAAGTTTTTCGAGGTGGTCGACCGAGTCGCCGATCGAGAGGATCACACGATCGCCGATCACGCCGATCGCCACGACAAAATGGAGGCTACGGAGCCTCTCGACGACCGCGTCGAGCCCATCGATTTCCATCCCTTCAGTTGCCTCCCGAACAAGTTCATCCCAAGGAACCATGTGTCCCTTGAGCGTAAACATCACCACATCCCCCCCCCCCGATCTTGCGTCGCTCAAGTGACTCCGCCAGATCCGGATTGGCCTGCGTAAAAAGCTTGACGAGCACCTCAATTCGCTTGAGTTGGGATCTGCCGATATCCAGTTTTGTGGTCTGAAATCCCCACACTAAGTCTGGAATAACAATCGAATCCACGTTGTCGATGAGTGTTTGAATGAGCAGGCGGGTTGTCAGTTCTTGGGACGAAATCGGTTCGGCCAACTCCTCGTCGGCCTCCGCCACCTGAAAACGCACCGGCCACACGGGACGGCGGCGGGGAACTGCTGCGCCTTCGTCCTCTTCTTCATCGTCCTCTTCTTCATCGTCCTCTTCTTCATCGTCGTCCTCTTCTTCCATCTCCTCCTCGTCGTCAGCCTTGATATCCGTAAAGGCCTCGATGTCGATGCCGCCCAGCGACCTGTCGCCACTGGCCATCTGCAGGATGGCTGCGGCCTGCTGAGCCTGCTGCAGTTTCTTCATCAAATCCAGAAACGTAACACAGGAGGGTTCGCCATAAAGAAAGGTGTCGGTGGAAATCATGTCCTTGAGCAACTCGAGAGCCTGTTCGTTCTCGGGCAGTTCCATAAACGTGGCCACCATCGAAAGCGGACTTCCAGGCTGGGTTGTTTGCTCCTCAATCGATTCGATTGCCCGAGCCACCGCAGGCAGCTTTTTGAGCGCCGCACATGCGTTGCTCTTAAGAAATGTCTGATACTGTTCACGCAGACGGAGCGTGGATGAGACAAAGGCAGCGTCCTTGGGCACCATCGCCACTCCGCTTGCAAAAGCCTCGTCCGTTTGAGCGGGCGCGGCCATCGCCCGAACAGAAAACAAACTGCCGGCTGCCGCCAAGCCCAATGCCAAACCAGCAACCAGCATGCCTGCGGGGCCCGCTGCCAACGGCTGCCGCATAGCCGAACGCTTCAGCATCGAAAACAATTGGACTAAATTCCTCTGCTGTACGTGACACGTGTGGCGGGTGCAGACCATCGATTCATCCTTTCAAATGGAAATCCATTGAATCCGAACAGACTCATGAGCGTGTGCCGTGAGTCGTGGCAATGACAAGCGACTGCTTGGCCTATTAAGATACGCGAAGGCACGTCCAAAGGCCACACGAAAAGCGTTTCGTTTTTTCAACTCTGTCATGCGCCCCTGCGAAAGGTCACCCCAAGTGCTCATCAAATCCACGCAAATTGTGGACACGTTCGCCGAGGCCTTCCGGCTGCGGTTTGTGCGGATTATTGTCACGGCTCACGATGCTTATTGGTTGGATGCAGCCATACGATCCGTCTGCGGCTACGGCACCAGCGTGATTGGATGTGACGCTGAAATCGGCGTGGAACGGCATCTGGACCTGAACGATACGCCTGATAGACGGCCCGGGGCAGCCATCTTAGCATTTGGGTTTTCCGCCGATGGCCTTGGACAGGCGATTGCCAACCGCACTGCCCAGTGCCTCCTAACATGCCCAACAGCAAGTGTTTTTGATGGTCTGCCAACGGCTGCCGAGCGGGCACCACTGGGATCGCACATCCGCTTCTTTGGCGATGGCTTTGAAAAAACAAAGGTTGTGGATGCGCGCCGCCTCTGGCGAGTGCCTGTGATGGATGGAGAATTTCTGGTCGAAGAATCCGTCGGAATCGAAAAGGGAATCGGGGGCGGTAACTTTATTCTGCAAAGCGGATCGCTGGAAGGCGGGCTGGCAGCGGCGCGTCGGGCGACCGCGGTCATTGCTGGAATGGCCAATGTGATTGCACCGTTTCCGGGGGGAGTCGTTCGGTCTGGTAGTAAAGTGGGCTCTCGGTACAAAACCTTGCGGGCCTCCACCAACGAAGCGTTTTGTCCGTCGCTTGTAGGGCGGGTCGCAACGGGCCTTGTGGAAGGGGCTCATTGCGCACTGGAGATTGTGATCGACGGAATCGACGAGCAGGCCGTTGGCGATGCCATGACCGCTGGAATTCGAGCTGCGATCGGCCCGGAACTCCTGGCTGTTTCAGCGGGCAACTACGGCGGCACGTTGGGAAAATTTCACTTCCATCTTCACCAGCTTCTCACAACTGCCTGAAGTGACGTTTTGGGTTGACCTTCTCTGGAGTGCCCGACTTCTGGTACTTCCCCACGTGCCTGGCTGGCATCTCGCTGGCAGGCTCTCACCACCTCCACCCATTGGTTCACCCTTGCAGGGTTTTTAACGATGTCTGATCGACCCTCCCGCCAGGATCTGATTGTCGTACCGAAGCGAGTTAAACTCCCGGTCGTAATCGGAGCGATTGCATGTGCGTGCGTTGGCTTCGGCATTGTGTGGACGTTTGGGATTGGTCGATCCAACCCGCGGTCCCCCATGGATACAGCCGATACCGTGCGTGTTGCGCCCGTTGAAGCAGCCGTCCAAACATCCCTTGAATCCTCTGCAGAACCCGACCGACTCGTGCCGCCGAATACTGAAACTTCGACCGTAAGCCAACGCGGTTGGCATGCCCCCGCGGCGACTACCGAAGAGCCTCGGGGCAGTTCTCGCTATCCGATTTCTCCTGCCTCACTCGATGCTCCAGAAGGCGTTGAGGCCACAGCCGAAAACTCGGCAGGTTTTTCCAGATTCGCTGACTCAGCAGCAGCGGCGACTCCTGAAACGGCACAGCCTGATCCAGAGCAAGTGGCACCCAAGCCCGAACCAACGCCACCGAATACACTCCCTGCAGAGAGCGACGAACTGGTGCCAGCCACTGCACCGGTGGCCGTGAAAGCAACCGTACCACCAACACCTCACGCCTCTGCGGCGAACGATAGAGAGCCACCGACTCCCGTTGCGTCGGCACCGGCGGCACCGGTGCCCTCGCCGCCACAGGCCCCCATTGCATCATCGCCACCGGCTCCGTTGCCATCGGCACCAGCCGCCCCTGTTGCGCGAATGCCGGTCTTGATGCCGTCGCGGGATCGCTATGCCTCCGCCAACACATCGCTCCCGGTTGCGGCCAATCCATTGCGAGCCGCCGTGCCACAGTCGCAGCCCGCCGCCATGCCGTTTGCTGCTGCTCCACCGCTTACATCGAGTGCAGATCCAACGGGCTCAGGCAACGCGGCCAGCCGCGCACAGACTGGCACAGCCAGTGGCGGTGGTGCTACCGGCCACGGACGCCCAGGGCCGCTCCAACTGGAAGGCTTACAGACGCCGCAAGTGGCCGTGGAAAAACGAGGGCCTCGCGAAGTACAGGTGGGCAAGTCGGCCCGCTATGAAATTTTCGTCCGCAATGTTGGCACTGCCACGGCGCATGACGTCACCCTGCGAGATTCTGTGCCCTACGGAACGTCGCTCATCGCAACGACTCCACCAGCCAGTCCAGCCACTCAAACAGGAGGACTAGGAGCAACCGGCGACCTCGTCTGGTTGCTTGGGGCGCTCCCGCCCGGGGGCCAGTCTCGCGTTACAATCGAGGTGATGCCGACCGTGGAGGGGGATGTTGGGAGCGTTGCCAGCGTGAGCTTCCGCGCCGATGCTTCGGTGCGTTCCCGTGCCACAAAGCCTGACCTGCGAATCGACGCTGCTCCGCCGCAGCCTGTGCTGATCGGTAAGGATGTGCAACTTTCAATCCGCATCACAAATCCCGGCACGGGCGTAGCCACCGGCGTTGTGCTGGAGGGATTGCTACCGGAAGGCGTCACGCATAAATCCGGTCGCGAACTAGAATACGACATTGGACAACTGCAGCCTGGTGAATCTCGTACGATTGATCTCTCGCTGGCCTCTACCAGCCCGGGCGTCCACGCCACGCAACTCACTGCGAGGGCCGATGGCCAGATTGAGGTCGTGCAGCCGGTGCGGATCGAGGTGACAGCCCCTACACTCGAACTCTCAGCCGATATTCCATCGCGACGCTACCTGCAGAGGCCCGCCACCTGCATTCTGTCGATGACCAACGCAGGCACAGCCCCCGCCAAGTCGGTTGAACTCGTCGCCCAGCTCCCGCCGGGCATGAAATTCATGCGTGCCAACAACGCTGGCTACTACGAGGAGCGAACGCACCGAGTGCTCTGGAATCTTGAGGAGCTCCCCGCTGCAGAGACAGGCACTGTCGAAGTAGTGGTGATGCCCATCGATCTTGGCCCGCAGAAAATCGTCGCGGCGGCTCGCACTGCAAACGGCCTCTCCGATCAGGTGGCCCACACCGTCGAGGTCGAGGGCCTCGCCGCGATCTTTTTTGAAGTCACCGATAGCGAGGATCCAATCGAGGTAGATGGGCTCACCGAATACGTCGTACGAGTGGGCAACCAAGGTACAAAGGCCGCCAGCGGCGTGCGGCTCACAGCCACGCTGCTGGGCGATCTAGAACCACTCGAGGCCTCAGGCCCGGCGGCTCACCGCATCGAAAATCTTACGGTTGTGTTTGAGCCATTAGCCAAGCTTGCTCCCTCGGAGGAGGCTGTCTTTCGTGTGCGAGTACGAGGCCGCCGCGAGGGCGACCAGCGTGTGCAGGTGCAACTCACCAGCGACGAGAATCCTTCGCCGCTCACGAAGGAAGAGATCACTCGGGTCTATTCGGATCGCTAATCCGTGGACCATGAGGACGGTCATCCACAACTGCAACGGTCGACGTTAGCTACGGAGCGTGGCACCAACTCGTTGTCCACACGCCACGACGATCGATTCGATCACGCGATTTGCCTCTTCGCCTGAGAGCGTGCCTACGTGGCTTCGTAGTCGCAGCGAAACAACAACACTTTTTTTTCCAATGCCCAACCTCGTCTCGTCCTTCCAGACCTGCACCAGTCGACACTCCTCAAGGATGTTGTCGTTGCCTGTGTGCCCTAGGCCGGTGGCTTGATGCGAAACACTATAGATCGCAGCAACGATATTGCTCCACGGCACGGCGATGTCGACCACAAGATTGATATCCCGCTGGATTGCAGGAAAGTCGCTCGGCTGTTGCAGCAATCGATCCACGCCCACGGCCCACTCCAGCCGATCCAACCGCAGTTCAGCAGCGGCTACGGGGCCTTCTAAACCAAATCGCTTCAAGACCGCCGGGGCGATTTCGCCAACCACTCCAATCCGCTCGCCTTGTTGCGTCTGGCGATGCAGCAGGATTTCAGCGGCACGGCCTCTGGCAAAAAGATCAAGTTCGAGCGGCCGAAACTCCACGCACACAGAAACTGCTGGTGACTGGCGATCGCCTCCGACGCCCAATCGCAGCAGCATCGCCTCGGCGAGTCCTTTGGCGGAGGCAAACTCACCACCGGTCACAAGCGACACGAGCAGCGGTTCCTCCAGAATTGACTCCTCTGAGGCTGTAGCATTCGCTGGCCTAGCTCTCGGCTGGGGCAATGGCACGTCGGGGTTGGCTCGCGAGAGGTACGCATGAGCCACCTCAAAGAGTTCGCCGTGAGGCGCACCAACGGCCAGAGTGCTGGCGCGGGCCTCCAACAAACTCGGCACAAGCGTACGCCGCAGACGGTCGGCCCCTCGTACAAGTGCCGGAGCAATGCTCAGCGGCATGCCATCGCTCCACGGGCTGCGCGTGGCTTCCATGTGCTCGTTGACGACGCTACGGGTAATCGCCTCGCACATTCCAGCACTCACCAGAACGGACGATGCGATGCGGATGGCCTGCTCACGGGCCGAGAGTTCGACAGGCTGTGCGCTGATTGACTCATCTTCCGGCACCTGGTCGTAGCCCTCGATGCGGCCGATTTCCTCGACCAGATCAATCTCTCGCGATACGTCGCGACGCCACGTGGGCGACTGCCATCGCGAGCGGTCACAGGGGGTATTGCCTACAGCCATTGGTCCTGCTGCCGCCAAGCCCGCAAATCCGAGAGCCGCGAGGATTGCTCGCTGCCGAGGCTGTGGGATGTCGATGCCTAGCACCTGGGCCACGCGAGCGTGACGCAAATCGATCGCAACTGGAGAGCATGCAAGCGTGCCAGCCTCGACAACACCTCGCTCCAGCACGCCTCCGGCAGTGTCGAGGATCATCGCCGCTGCCCGACGGCTGGCCCATTCCACTGCTGCGGGATCGGGGCTGCGCTCAAAGCGATACGAGGAGCCGCTGCCCAGCACGAGACCACGGGCCGCAGCCCGCACAGCCAGCGGTGCAAACTGCGCTGACTCGAGCAGAATATCGACTGTGCTTTCAGCGATCTCGCTCTTTGCGCCCCCCATCACGCCGGCCAAGGCCACAGGACCTTCACTATCGGCGATCACGCACATTGCCGAAGTAAGCGAGTAGGTTTTATGGTTGATCGCTACAAAGGGTTCGCCTGCCGTAGCCCGTCGCACGGTGATTCGCCCGCCACAAATCTTCTGCAAATCGAAGGCGTGCAACGGCTGACCGCACTCCAGCATCACATAATTGGTGATGTCCACAACGTTGTTGACGCTCTCAACTCCCACTGTGGCCAAACGCTCGACGAGCCAACTGGGGCTGGGGCCAACATGCACACCTCGGATCACTCTGGCCAAATAGAATGGGCAGCACTCGGGCGAACGGATCTCAACAGCAATGCTCTCTGCCGCAATACCGCCCGCTTCCAACGGGCGTGGGTCGGGAATGTGCAGCGGCCGCGAAAAAAGCACGGCAGCCTCCCGTGCCACGCCAATATGCCCTAGGCAGTCGGGGCGATTGCTCGTTACTTCAATTTCAACGGCGGTGTCGTCGCCAATCGCTCGCGTTGACTCGTGATTGAGCCCAGACATTAGCAGCCGCTCTGCGAGCATGTCCGCCAGCGAGACAGCTGGCACCGAAACTCCCGTCAATTGCACGTAGTCTGCCAGCCAGTTCATCGAGATGATCATTGTTCAGTACCGCTGGTATATGAGTTTCCAAAAAAGCTGTTTCTGGATCGCTCTTAGAATTGCTCTAAAAAGCGAACGTCGTTGCGGTAGAAGTCGCGAATATCAGCAACGCCGTAGCGGCGGGCTGCAATCCGTTCTACGCCCAAGCCAAATGCAAATCCCGACACTTTATCCGGGTCATAGCCAACGGCTTCGAGCACCGCCGGGTCGACCATCCCCGCGCCTCCCATCTCGATCCAGCGTCCGCCCCATTCCATATCAACTTCCACGCTTGGCTCGGTAAACGGAAAAAAGGATGGGCGAAACCGCACGCGAACATCGCCGCCCAAAAAGCTCGACGCGAAGAAACGCAGCACGCTCTTGAGGTGCGCCAGTGTCACGTCGGGTTCCACGAGTAAGCCCTCGACCTGATGAAACATCGGATAATGGGTCGCATCGGCCGTGTCGGGGCGATACACGCGACCAAGCGACACGATCCGCAAGGGGGGCTTGCGTCGCTCCATCACCCGAATCTGCACGGTGCTTGTCTGCGAGCGGAGCAGAAGCGGATCCGCCCCGCGGGCGACAGCCAGATAAAAATTGTCGAGGGGATCGCGGGCGGGATGTTCTGCACCGATAGCGAGGGCTTCGAAATTGTGCCACTGGTCTTCCACTTCGGGCCCATCCACACTTTCAAAGCCCAACCTCGCCATGATCTCCTGAACGCGACGGATCGTCTGAGTGATCGGATGCAGGTGGCCCATCCGCACCCGATCGCCAGGCAGCGTCACGTCGATCGCCTCTGCGTTCTGAACCCCAGACTGGTGCGAGGATGCCACGCGATCCTGAGCCAATGCAAAGGTTGCAGTGATCTCGGCCTTCGCGACATTGAAAAGCTTGCCACCGGCTGGACGATCGTCAGAACCCAGTCCGGAAAGCAGTTTTTGCAGTTCCTTCAACTGGCCGCTTTTCACGCCCAAGAAATTCACGCGGGCTTTTTCGAGGGCTCCTTCATCGGCAGCCGTCTGAAGCGTCCCGGCAGCCTCTGCGCGAAGACGATCGATCGCTTCCACAAACGAGTCCAGCGAAACAGCTGCCACTGCTTTACGCGACCGCGGCCGGCTCCGGCAGGCCAAGGGCCATGCGCACCTGATCCACAACCGCATCAAAACCGGTTGGATCTAGGACTGCCATCTCGGAGAGCGTGCGGCGATCGAGGTCCGAGCCAATTTTTTCCAAGCCGGCAATAAACTGGCTGTAGCGAATGCCTCGCTCCCGCACCGCAGCGTTGATACGGATGATCCATAGTCGCCTGAAATCGCGCTTCTTACGGCGACGGTCGCGGCGGGCAAAAACACCCGCGCGAATAATTGATTCTTTCGCCGTTCGCAGGAGGCGGCGGCGTCCGCCAACCGAGCCCTTTACCCGCTTGAAAAGACGTTTCTTGGCCCTCAGGCGAGGGACGACATTTTTAGTACGCATGGCTCTCTAGCTTTCAAAAACTTTCAAAACACTTGACATTAAAAACTTCGAATTCCTGTGTCGCGAAGCCCTCTTAATGTCCCACCGAAGCAGGCATTTTCAAGGGCCCACCCCTTTTCGCGGGAGTCGGGACGAATGTGGCTGGATCAGCATCGACTCAAGCAATGGATGTCAATAACTGTACTTCCCCAGCGCTGCGAGGATTTTGGGCGTGTCGACCGACGCCAGCACCCCGGTGCCTCGGAGATTCCGCTTTCGCTTGCTGGAAACACGCACCTGCAAATGGCTCGTCCCAGCGCGGCGATGCTTCACCTTCCCTCGGGCGGTGATCCGAAAACGCTTCTTGGCACCCTTGTGGGTTTTCTGTTTGGGCATGACAGACTCCTTTGCAAAACTTTCTGACTGGCTATTTAATTCTTCTTGAGCTCTATCTTGAGCGGACCCAAAGCCCTCGTGGCTGGATGCGTCCTTTTTACTTTGGCGAGAGCGTGCACACCAGCCGACGACCCATCTGCTGCGGCGTTGAGTCGGGCTTTCCAACGGCGTCGAGCTGTTCGATGATGATCTTCATCACACGCTGTCCTTCGTCGATATGAGCCAGTTCCCGGCCGCGAAAAACGACCGACACGATTACCTTGTCTTTGTGCTGCAAAAATCCCTTAGCTTGATTGACTTTGAATTCGATGTCGTGCTCGCCCGTTTTAGGTCGCAGGCGAATTTCTTTGATCTTCGTGTGGTGGATGTGGGTTTTGTGCTGCTTCTTTTTCTGTTGATACTTAAACTTGCCGAAATCCATGACTCGGCAGACGGGCGGTTTTTCGTTCGGAGCCACCTCGACCAAGTCGAGTCCTGACTCACGCGCAAGATTCATCGCCTCTTCGGTCGTGATGATGCCGAGCTGTCCGCCTTCTGCGGAAATGACGCGGATCGGAGTGACCCGAATCTGCTCGTTAATGCGATGCTGTTTCTCGATGGCTTACGCCTCCAGTCGCGGAAAAATTACCGCTGGCCTGGAAGTCGATGTTGTACACACCTGCCGCCTGCGGAACTCCTCCCAGGATAATCCCGGCACTCGCTTGGCCGTCAGCCCAACGGAGCCGGGGAAAGGGACAGTATTTCACCCGCAGGGGGGACACGTCAAGGCAGGCCTCTTTTACGTGCCAACGGGGCCCATTCCCAAGTGGTCTACGAGATTCTAGCGTGCTGTTGAAACGACCGCAGAAGGCTTGAAAAACTGCGGTCCTGATGTGCTGCGAGTGTGCATCTACGGGACGAACTTCGGTTCAACAACGGCACCCAGTTCATCCGCTGGCTATTTATTTTAGGTGTGCCCCGCTACTGCCGAGGCATTCCTGTTGCTCACGCACTCTATCGCGGCAGGCGGGCTTCCTTGGCGACAGCGGGCTTGGATTCCGAATCCTTTGCGACAAACTGCAGCCCTTCGACGAGTTCACGGTCGGCGTCGCCAAATCGTTTTTGCATCGATGCCTCCAGCATGAAGGCGACGCTCACTCGCCTCCCTTGGGCATCCCACAGAATACAGTGAATCCATCGAAACGGCAGATTCTCGGCCGTGCCGGCCGACACAACTCGCACCATCTTGATCGGGTTGATCGTGGTTGTGTGCAGGGTTGTTTCGGTGGCTTCCTCGATGGCACGGAACTGCCCCGCCAGCGACCGCTGAATATCTCGCTGCACCTCGCCAATGGCCGGGGTGACGTCGGCGTCGGCTCGCGGCAGAGCTGTGATCGAGCACTGCCCCACGAGCGCTCCGCAATCAACCAGCCGCATCACTAGGCCAGAGGGGCCATCTTCAACCATACGCCATCGCTGATCGTGCACCAGATCGTATCGACCCGCCTGATCGCTGTGCCACACCGTCTCGGGCTGTCCAATGCCTTGCCTTCGAACGACTTTCTCTTGGGTGGCTTGGGTGGCCGAGGTATCGCTCTGGCTCTCCTGGGCAGTCACAACTTCAGTGGCGACGCTGTCGGCTGCTGCGTCGCTCTCGGAAGTGGTGGCGGGTAGTTGAGACGTCCTAGACACAGACAGCCGAGCCTCCACTTCAAATCCGGCTGCCACGTGGCTGGCCTGCCGGCGTTCCCGAAGTACGACTGAAACAGTGGCCACAGGTCCAGCCAGATGCTGGCGATTCAACGATTCAGAATCCTCAACGTCGCTTGCTGCAACGGTGAACGTGCCTTCAACCACAACGTGCGTGGGCACTCCATCTGCTGCACCCTCAACGATACCGGCCAGCGAAATCTGCGCTCGGCCGTCTCCAGTTTCCTTGAGCGTGGCTTCCAGCACGCCGTTCTCCACCGTATCGATGGCCAGCAGGCCAGCGGTCACATCGCCGGAAATCTGCCACGATTCGCCGACAGCCACAGGGCCCTTCGGCAGCAATTCATCGAGCAGCAGCGAATCAAACGGGGTTTCTAGGAAATCCAGTTCATCTCGCGATAGAAATGCCGCTGCGAGAAATGGCACCGGTGTTGTGCCTAGCCTCGCTACCATGAGCATTCGGGCATCATTGGCGAGCACTGTGCGCGAAACTTTTCCATCCACGCGAATCTCCGCCGTGGCGTCGAGATAGCGGCGAGTTGCAGCAGCGCGAGCCACGACCGGTGGCTCTTGGGCCTTGGATTCCATAAAGTCGAATCGGGCCGACACTTCAATGGGCTGCCGGACGGGCTCCTCGCCGCGGCCAGCTGACGCAAATAATTCTCCAGCCACATCCAACTTCACTCGCACCCGCTGCTCCAGAGGCCCAGCGGCCACCGAAGCCGCAATGGATTCTTCTGCATCGGTTTCCTGCCCCTGGACACCGCCAGGCCGAATGAATCCCGCTAGCAGGATCCCGCTGACCACGACGATCGCATTGAGATGCTGGCCCTGCCGCCGAGCCACAAGGCACAGGAAGGCTCTCTCTAGGGAATGTCTTGTGGTTATCATCGTGTTTCCCCTTTATTCACTAGCTGGCCTTGGCAAGATGGCACCGTGAGACGCATCGCAAACAACACTGGCTACGCCTCTTTTCGGATTTCAGAGCCAAAAGCAACTGTTTTCTTCTCTTTTGCATGTCTATCTCACCCAATTTCAACCGTTTATCTGCCAGAAAATACTAGGTGTCCACTAGCAAAAGCCCCCCCTGAGCCAATAGACTCTTAGAATCTGGTGGCCAAAAAAACGTCTGTTTAATCAGTCTCGACGAAAAAAACTCAAGAAAATCGGCCGGACTCCGAACCTTTCAAGTGTGGGTGCGTATAAATCTCACGTCCAAGAGATGCGGTGGGGGGTTACGGATGGCCCCCCAAGCGTGGACGGTTTCGATGCGGTGGTTTTGTGGTCTTTCGGTGGAACTAGGTTCTCTCGGCAGATCATCGACACAGGAGATACAGTCATGCGATCCAATAACTCAGACCCACTGGTTCATCTGTTCAAGGACGATCAGATTCCGATGATGTTCCAACCGCGTTCGGGAGACTTTCAGACCGTCACTCCCGCGCCCGCACAACCAGTTGCCCAACGCGTGGCAGCGAGTGGCCAACCTTCGGGAACCACCGGTGGCGAGCAGGTTCTGTCGATCGAGGAAATCGCGAAGCGTTTTAGCGTTTCTACCAAGACGATCTCTCGCTGGCGTGGTCATGGACTCCAAGCCCAGCACTACGAGGTAGGGGGCCGCAAGCGAGTTGGATTTCCGGCCAGCATGGTCGATCGCTTCATGGAAACCAATCCGCTGCGAATCCAGCGTGGCAGCCGTTTTAGCCAGCTTTCCGCCGATGAACAAGAAAAAATCATCTCGTGGGCTAGGCGACTGGCTACTGCTGGCGCCTGCCCGGCTGACGTGCATCGTCGGATCGCCAAGCGGCTCAACCGCAGTGTGGAAACGATCCGCTATACGATCAAACAGTACGATCAGGAGCATCTTGAGTCAGCTGTCTTTGCCGCGAACGATGGCCGGTTGCGGGAGGAAACCTGCGAGCGGATCTATCAGCTTTACGCGCGTGGGGAACAGGTCGATTCCATCGCCGCTCGCTACCGCCGTTCGCGAGCCAGCATCTATCGGGTGATCCTTGCCGAGCGTGCGAAGCACGTGCTGCAACTGCCGATCGACTTCATGCCAAGCGCTCTATTTGCCCGCAAGAGCGCCGAAAAAGTGGTGGATCAGCCGTTTCCTGGTGCCGAAGAGGCAGTTAAAAAGGTTCGCCGTCCCACGGGATTGCCTGCCTATCTGGCCAGCCTCTATGAAGTGCCGCTCCTCACCCGCGAGCAGGAAGTGTGGCTGTTCCGTAAGTTCAACTACCTCAAGTACAAGGCGTCGAAACTGCGAGAGCAGCTCAACCCGGAGCGTCCAAGCACGCGGTTAATGGATCAAATCGACAAGATCTACGAAGAAGTCGTGGCCCTCAAAAACCGTCTGGTGCGCGCGAACCTTCGCTTGGTGGTCTCGATTGCCAAACGTCGCGTCTCGCCAGGCGACAGCTTCTTCGATTTGGTCAGCGATGGCAACATGTCACTCATTCGCGCCGTTGAGAAGTTTGATTACTCGCGGGGCAACAAGTTTAGTACGTATGCTTCATGGGCGATCATGATGAATTATGCCCGCACGATTCCCGACGAGCATCGGCGTCGCGACCGCTTCTGTGCTGCCGACATGGACCTGCTCCAAAGTGCCACCGATCGCCACCCCGACGAGTCACAGCAACGCCTCGCCGAAAGCGACCGGATGCAGCAGGTAGGGAAGTTCCTCGACCGGCTCGATTCGCGGGAGCAGACAATCATCATCCGCCGCTACGGTCTCGATCATGAGCGAGAGCCGCAAACGCTGAAGGAAGTCGGCTCGGCTTTGGGCGTGACGAAGGAGCGGGTTCGACAAATCGAGGCCAAAGCCTTGGAGAAATTACGGGAAGCCGCCGTTGCTGAAGCTGTTTGTCCAGAACTGTAACACTTGGCGGCCGATGGTTGGCCGGCGGCAAAACACGTTGAGACACGTGAAGCCGCTTGGGTTCTGTTCCGGCTTACGCCTCGGGTTTGGATGCCGGGGAGAGGGAAGACGGTGTGTTTGGGGCGAAGTTGGTGGAGGCGGCTTTGAACTCGTCGCCAAGAGCCCGACCGATCTGCCGCACGGCTTGGCGAAGTCTGTTTTCATTTTCAATCAAAGCCAGCCTGACGTAGCCCTCGCCAGCTGCGCCGAAGCCCGCCCCTGGGCTGACGGCAACGTCTGCTTCTTCCAGTAATTTTGTGGCAAACTCCATACTCGTCATCCGGCTCGCAAATGGTTCCGGAATCTTGGCCCAGACAAACATACTGGCCTTTGGAATCGTCACCGGCCAGCCAATACGGGCAAGGCCTTCGCAGAGCACGTCGCGGCGGTGCTCGTACACTTTTGCCTGTGCCTCAACATCGGCTTCGCCGTGCCGAAGCGCCATGATCGCCGCAATCTGGATCGGGCGAAACATACCGTAGTCGTAGTAGGTCTTGATCGTTCCAAGCGCCCGCACGATCTCGCGGTTGCCAGCGCAGAAGCCCACTCGCCAGCCAGCCATGTTGAAGCCCTTGCTCATCGTGGTGAACTCGATGGCAAACCGCTTAGCTCCGTCCACTGCCAGAATACTGGGAGTGGTGTAGCCGTCGAATGTGACGTCTGCGTAGGCCAGATCGGAGACGAGCATGAAGCCGTAGCGTTTTGCCAAACCCACAACGTCTTCGTAGAAATCGGGGCCCACGACGGTAGCCGTTGGGTTGTGTGGAAAATTAACAACCACCATCTTTGGTTGAATCGTTTCGCACGTCTTTGCAATATCGGAGAGGTAGCGGGATGGATCGGTTGTATCGATGAGTACGGGATTACCCGACGCCAACGCCACTCCATAGACGTGGGCCGGGTACGAGGGCGCCGGCACCACCGCACTGTCACCCGGACAGATCAGCGCCAAGCAGAGGTGGCCAAATCCTTCCTTTGAGCCAAGCGTAGAGATCACCTCAGATTCTGGATCCAGCCGCACCCCCCACTTCTTCAGATACCGCGAGGCCACCTCGCGGCGAAGACTCATGATCCCCAAGGCCGGTGCATAGCCGTGATTGCGGGGATCGTTGGCCGCCTCAGTGAGCTTCTCGATCACCCGCTGTGACGGAGGATCGGATGGATTGCCCATGCTCATATCGATCACGTCGGTTCCGGCCCGCCGTTTTTGATACGTCAGTTGGTTAATCCGGGCAAAGAGATAGGGGGGCAGTTGAGAGATCCGATCAGCCACACGAATCTCAAACGGCCGGTTGAGGTCCACCGGGGCGATATCCGCGAGATCGTCGCTCTTGGATGCCCGATCCTGAGCCACATTGGTCGCAGAATTGAGAGGCAGCGACGCCGAAACGGGCAACTTGGAAGGGATCGAATCAGATGGCGTGGTCATGCATTGAGTCCGGAGGAGGTGTTCTATCTTACACCGATCTGACAGGCTCTGCGAATCGACTCGCCCTCCATTCGGGCTTCGACGAGGCTGCTTATCGGCTGGGGACCGACTGGGCGGCCTGCCGACTACCGGCACGCGGACGGCCCAAATCTTCGATCTCGCTGGCCGAAAGCATCGACTTCGGAGGCGACCCAGCCCGTGGAGTGGTCGCCTGAGCGGGCGACTGGCTCGTGCCTGCCAAAAAATTGTCGATCGCCGCGCCTTCTCGCAGGTGAGAAAAATACCGTGCCATCTCGATCCGTTGTTTTTTCTCAAAAATGTCTGCAAACAGTTCATCCCGCACCTCGGAAAATTGTACCGCCGCGGGGTTCGTATAGCCTTCGCAGAACAGCACGATAAACCGATCCGACACCTGCACCACGCCCGACAGTTCGCCAGGTTTGAGTGCAAAAGCCTCCCGCTCAAGGGCGGGTTGACCGCCGTGTCGCTGGATTGGTGGCACCTCGCCTCGCAACGTTCGACTCGTGGGATCGACCGAGTATTTCTCGGCCAGTTCGCCGATGCGTTCGACCGACAATTGCTCCCGGGCCAGTTGCCACACCTCTTGGGCTCGCCGCTGATTATCCAACACAATCACCCGGCACTTTGCCCGCGGCCCAAACGTGGCTGCAAACGCTTTGTCCAGGTCCTCCTTCGACACGGGCACCTTCCCCACGAGCTTCTGAAGCGCGACAGTCGGCTGCACAATGTCTTCGGCGTAGTGCCGTAGCGGCATTTTTTGATCCCGCGTGACCCGTTCCAGCCACGCGGCAGTATCGGCCGAGCCATCGGCCTTGCGAAAGCCCATCGCCTCTGCGGCACGAACAATCTCTGCGTTAATATCGGCCTGCGTCACCTTCTGCCGCTCCCGATCGAGCGCCTGCTGCAAGAGCGCACGGGTGATAAGAATCTCGATCACCTCGGCGCCATGCCTCTCTAGGCAGACGTTTTGCACTTGAGCGACCTCAATGCGATCTCCGTTGACGCTTGCCGCCATACCCGGATTTGCGGCACTTCGAACTGGATCGTTGAGGATATTTTCTACGGTAGAGGCTTCCTGCAGTTGGCGAAAAAAATCGCCCGAAGCCGCACGGCTCTTCCGTTCGCGGAGTTCCTCTGCAAGCCTCGCTCTTACTTCCTCAAACTTCGCGTCGGCGGCAGGCAGATGGCCCTCGCACTTCACCACGATAAACTGATCGGCCACCTGCACGACTGTGGATATTCCTCCCGGCGAAAGTCCGAAGGCAACTGCCTCAAAGCGAGCTTCGCCAGAATGCCTGCGAATCGGCTGCACCCAACCGTTTGCGCTGGCACTGCCGACGTCCACGGAATGCTGCCGTGCCAACGCACCAAAATCGTTTGGTGCTGCGATCGCCTTGGCTCGCAACTGCTCGGCTTCCAACTGCGAACGCACCACAATGATGCGCGCTTTGACCGATGGGCCAAACTGGTTTTCAAAGGCTTGTGTCACTTCTTCGGGAGCCGGTTCAATGGCTGCATGGGCCAACCTGCGCAGCGATACCATCGGCCAGACGATCTCCTCGGAATACTGGCGGGCGGTGATCCCTCGCTCCTTTTGAATGAGTTCGATCCACTGGTCGCGAGGCACGTTAAACCTGCGCGACATCGCATCGATATCGGCATCGATATCCTGTGCGGTTACCGTCACTCCCTGACGCAGACAGGCTTGCTCGATGATCTTGCGATTGACAAGTGTCTCCAACACAGCAGTGCCGTGGCGACTCAAGCACTCGGCGGTGAGTTGGGCCCGGCCAATCTCGGCACCGTTTACCATCGCCATCATCGTATCGATGGCTGGCTGGCCGGCGGCAGGATGCACGACGCCAGACATTGGCTTTGGTGCAGTCGTCGGTGGCGTGGCGTCTGCTTGAACGCCACCCGCAAATAAACGCCATACAAGACACGCCGCCACAACGCTCAAAATGGCCAGCATCTGTCGCAGTGAATCAGCGAGGCTGGGGGACTGTGGGGCTTTGTGTGTCGCTGCGGGCCCTATCTTCCAAGAGTACCGCGTGCGCACGAAATCAACGCTCTGGTTGAGCCAGTTCATCAAAAGCCCTCCTTGGCTGGGGAATCCATGTGGGAAAATAGAGAATGAGGCCACCGCAATCAAGGCGAGACCGCCTCTGAAATCTGGGGCTCAATTTGCTTCTGGTACTCAAGTTTGCTTCTCGTACTAAAACTCGTTTAGTCTGGGGGGGAAATCTTCCGGGAGTTCGCTCGCCGGTTCCCCTTGCTCCGAACGGCCTTTTCTATGCCCCAACCATCTGCCTCTCAGCCCACACCTGCTTCTCAACCGACGGCCGATCAAACGCATCCTGAGTGCTTAACCATTTTGGGGCTCAAGCCACCGGTGACCGTAGAAGATGTCAAGCAAGCATATCTCGTGAAGGCGATGGCCATGCATCCCGATCGAGGTGGTGATCCACAACAGTTTATCCGAGTCCAAAAGGCATTTGATGAGGCCAACGACTTTGTCAAGTTTAAAGCTGGCAAACTGGAGTGGCTGGCATCCAAGATCGACGCGTACTCGCAGCAGCAGGAGGTGGTCTCCGAGACCATCGAACGCGGCGGGGAGGTCGAAATGGAAGAGACTGACTGGCTGAGAAAGTCGTTTGGGGAAGACTTTGGCCATGTCGCTGACAAGCTTGTGACAGTGCGATTGCGGGGACCGGCCGCCGACGATCTCTACGCGATCCTGCTCGGATTTCGCGCCGCATCGCTCAAGGATCTTTCTGTGCTCGATCTGGCCGGCGGCACGCTCACCGACGAAGGGCTCCAGCAACTCAAAGATCTCAAAAATCTTAGGTCGCTCGATCTCCGCGGCACGGCGGTTGGCAAACTCGCTGGCGAGATCCCGAAATGGTTTGAACATCTAGTATTTCTGGGGCTGCCAAAAGGCGCTCTTGGGATGTTCTCTCGCTTGAGCATGCCCCGCCGCGTCAAGCTATCCCTAGGTGATACCGCAGAGGAGTCTTGAGATGGACATTGAGCCGGGAGCAACTGTGCAAATAACTCAGGCTCCGGAAGCGAACCAACTCGATCGGGTTGCCCTCGATGCCCGCACGCCCTTTGAGGAACGCACTGTAAAAGTGTCGGAATCTGGCACCGACGTTGCGTTTCGCTACCGTTTGCTTCGTCCAAAGACGCTTCCCAAAGGCCAGCGATATCCCCTCGTACTTTTTCTACACGGTGCTGGAGAGCGGGGCAGCGATAATCTGAAGCAGCTCAAGTATCTGCCCACATGGATGGCCGAGCCACACTCGCAACACAAGCACCCCTGCTTTGTGCTTGCCCCGCAGTGCCGAATGGATGAACGCTGGGCGGATGTCTCGTGGAACGACAAGAAAAGCACGCCCCAACCACCACAGCCGACCACCGACCTCTCGGCCGCGCTGGCAGCCATGAACGATGTGCTCGATCACGAAAACGTGGATCCCGATCGTATCTATCTGACCGGCCTCTCGATGGGTGGCTACGGCACGTGGGATTTGGCCTCACGTTTGCCGGATCGATTCGCTGCGATCATCCCAATCTGCGGCGGCGGCGACGAACGAACAGGTCTCAAGTTGGCCGCACTACCGATCTGGTGCTTCCATGGCGATGCCGACACAGCCGTGCCTGTAGAGCGATCCCGCACCATGATCGAGGCGGTGAAAGCAGCCGGGGGTTCGCCACGATACTCCGAATTCTCTGGCATCGGGCACGATGCCTGGACGCCCGCCTACGGCGATCCTGCAGTCTTCGACTGGCTGTTCAACCAGCGCCGAAACCAGAGCAAGTGATCCACTCAGCAAACGTATCGCACAATTCAAACGTGCCCTACTCTGGAAAAAGCCTAGTCGAGAGATAGCGTTCACCCAGATCGGGCAGCACGACAACGATGAGCTTGCCGGCGTTTTCCTGACGGCGAGCCATCTGTAATGCACCCCAGGCGGCCGCACCACAACTGATCCCGCACATCAACCCCTCGCGTTTGGCCATCTGTCGGGCTGTTTCCATGGCATCTTCATCGTCCACCTTGACCACCTCATCAATGATGTCGAGGTTGAGTATGTCTGGAATAAAACCCGCGCCGATGCCTTGGAGCGTGTGCCTCCCTGGCTTGATCGGCTGGCCAGCAAGTTTCTGGGAGATAACTGGGCTGTTCAGCGGCTCAACGGCGACCACCTTCACATCGGGCTTGCGGCTCTTCAGCACTTCGCCGATGCCTGTAATGGTGCCGCCGGTGCCGACACCACACACGATCATATCAATCTGCCCCTCTGTGTCCTGCCAGATTTCCTCTGCCGTGGTGCGGCGGTGAACTTCTGGATTCGCTGGGTTCTTAAACTGCTGCGGCATAAAGAACTGTTTGCTCGACTGACTGATCTCTTCGGCATGCCGCACGGCACCTGGCATGCCCTCGGCTGCCGGCGTGAGCACCAGTTCGGCCCCCAATGCCTTGAGCATCCTACGTCGCTCGAGACTCATGCTTTCGGGCATTGTGACACGCAGTTTGTACCCCCGCGCTGCACAGACATACGCCAGACCGATTCCTGTGTTGCCGCTGGTTGGCTCTATGATGATTGTGTCAGGACCAATGAGTCCATCGCGTTCAGCCGCTTCGATCATCGCACAGGCGATTCTGTCTTTCACGCTCCAAAGCGGATTCATGTTTTCAATTTTACCGACTACATGGGCCACGCAGCCCTCTGTCACCCGGCGGAGCCGCACCAACGGCGTGCGGCCGATGCACTGAGTAATGTCGTTGCGAATTCCGGCAGGCAATGGAGACGTGATCATGGGAGCACTCACTGGTTTGGGGCGTCGCGGCAGGATGCCGATGGTTCACAAATAGAGCCGCGCAAATTTAAGGGTTTGAAGCCGCTGGGGTCAACGCCGTCGAGCCCGAATGAATTGTGTTGCTGCACGCGGGGGTGTTGCAATGAAATATTGGTCGGCGTTTTGCTATGCTCGCATTTTGCTTGTATGCCCGTGCTAGCATGGACCAGCATGTGGACTGGTGAGCGAGCATAACGGTAAAATCTTGGGCTATGGCAACCGCTTCACGCGGATGTTTTTGTAGTGCACTTCGCTACCGGGATCGTGAGCCTGCAACGCAAATGTGCCCGCCGACAGCTTGCGAGTGCCCGTTACGCCGTCGGGTTCCACAAACTCAAACAACACCCTACCGTCCACGATCACAGCCATGGCCTTGCCTTTGACGACGAGCTCCTGCGTAAACCACGTGTCGTCTTTGGCGGGTGGCAAGAAG